>JBAQMN010000187.1:0-11983 GCA_049302895.1 Actinomycetota bacterium
GGATTGGGGAGGGTCCCCACTTCTTCAAAGCGGTCAGGTGTACCTTGGTCCCATATCCCTTGTGAAGATCAAACCGATACCTGGGGTACAGTTTGTGATAGTCGGTCATGATTCTATCCCTGGTAACTTTGGCGATAACGGAGGCGGCTGCAATGGAAGCACTGACGCAGTCCCCTTTAATCACCCCCAGATGAGGAATCTTCAGAGAGGCTGCCTCGTACTTATCCGTCAAAATATAATCGGGTGGGGGCGAAAGGCCGCGAAGAGCTCTCTCTAGAGCCAGAATGTTGGCTTTTTGCAGACCCAGTCTGTCTATTTCCTTGGCTTCAATTCGAACAACTTTCCAGGAGACGGCGACCTTGGTGATTACCTTGTAGAGTTCCTGACGCTTCTTGGCTGTTAGTTTCTTACTATCCTGAAGATCCTTGATGAAGGCCTTGTTTGGAAGGATTGCCGCCGCCGCGACCAGCGGACCGGCCAGAGCACCTCGTCCAGACTCGTCGGCTCCGGCTACTAAATTAAATCTCTGGTCCCGAACTTTTTGGTCGAAGTTGGCCAGGAGCTCATCGATTTGGGACATGAATCTGATTCGGCGGCCACCAGACGATGAAGACTTTTCCAAGAAGATTCCGGCGGAGCACGGGGCCGAAACGCCTGCTGTCACTGCTTTTCGGCCGGTTGTCCCCCATCACAAAGAAACGATTTTGGGGAATCGTTAACGGTCCAAGATTGTCATTATCCATGTCATTCACCACATAGGGCTCGCTCAAGAGCTTTGAGTTAATGTAGGTTTGGCCGTTTCTAATCTCAACAGTGTCTCCAGAAACAGCGACTATCCTCTTGACAAAATCACTGCGGCTACCCAGAGGATCCTCGAGGATGACTATATCCCCACGCTTTGGTGTACTGTAGTAATAGACAACGCGATTTATTAGAACTCGTTCGTTTTCATAAAGGGTGGGTTCCATCGAGCGCTGCTGAATCTGAAAATTTCCGAAAAGAAAATTCTGCGAAACGTAGGCAATAACGTAGGCGACTATGAATATAACAAGTAACTCAACGACGAAGGAGAAAAGCGATCGCTTCTCGCGCTCATCACTCATGCTTTTTCTCGGGCTCCTCTCCTTCTTCCTTTGTTTTTGTCTCAGACGGCGCTTCCTCTTCCTCGATAACTTCTTCTTCTTCCTTCCCCCTAACTCTCGTCCGCACCCTGACCCTTGCCTTCTTTCCGACCCGTTCGCGTAGATAGTAAAGCTTGGCTCGATTGACATCGCCGTGGGATTTAACCTCTATCTTGGAAACCATCGGCGAGTGCAAAAGGAAGGTTCTCTCTACTCCGACGCCAAAGGAAATCTTTCGCACCGTAAAGGTCTCTTTTAGACCGCTTCCCTGCCTCCTGATCACGATCCCCTCAAAAACCTGGGTTCTTTGGTGGTCGCCTTCAACTACTCGAATGTGAACACGCACCGTGTCGCCAGGTCTGAATTCCGGCACCCGCTTCTTTTGTTGCTCTCGCTCAAAAACATCGATCTGATTCATTTTCCTCTGCTCCTCTGCCTTTTAAACTTCTCAAGATACGAAAGATCCTCCTTAGCCAGGCGGGCTTTCTCAAGCAAATCCGGGCGGACGAGAAACGTGGTCTCGAGGGACTTTTCTCGACGCCAGCGGGAGATCGCCGCGTGATCACCACTCAGGAGAACCTCGGGAACTCTCATTCCCATAAACTCCGCCGGTCGTGTGTAGTGGGGATGCTCCAAAAGACCCTCAGCGAAAGACTCCTCTGCCACGGACTTCTCCTTACCGACAACCCCCGGAATCAATCTTGCGACCGTATCCGTCAAAACCATCGCCGCCAGTTCTCCTCCGCTCAGTATATAGTCTCCAATGGAGATCTCATCACTCACAATCTCGTGAACCCGTTCATCCACGCCCTCGTAGCGGCCGCAGATAAGAAGAAGTCTTTTCTCCCTGGATAGTTCGTTAGCAAACTCTTGATCAAACCGTTTGCCCCTGGGAGAGAGGAGGATCACCCGGGCCAGTTTTCCAATGTTCGCGAGCTTTCCGTCTAAGAGTGACAGCACCGCTTCAAAAATAGGCTCTGGCTTCATAACCATGCCCGGTCCGCCACCATAAGAATAATCATCTACCTGACGGTGTTTGTTATGAGTGTAGTCTCTAACATCGTGAATGTAAATCTCAAGTAGACCTTTATCCTGAGCTATCTTGAGAATGCTCTCCCTGAAAGGAGACTCAAACATACCCGGAAAGATAGTCAGAATGTCGATTCTCATTATTCTAAAAGCCCTGGAAGAGGCTCTATTGTCATTTTCTTGCCAGCCAAATCTACCTTTTTAATCACGTCTTTAATGGCCGGGATCAATATTTCTTCGCTATCAGTTTTGACCATATAGACATCGTTGCTGCCTGTTTCCATGATACCAGATATCGTACCCAGAAACCGTCCTTGAGAAGTGTAAACCTTCAAACCTATAATATTATGACGCCAATATGTGTTTCTCGGCAACGCCGCTACTTCGCCAAGGGGAATTTCTAAGAGAGCCTTGTCAAGCTCCTCAGCCTGGCTCCGCGTTTCGATGCCTCGGAACTTTATCACAAAACCTTTCTTGCTCTGCCTGCTTCTTTCTACCACTAAGGATTTTTTCTTTTCCTCAATTGAGGCAAAGATTCTTGCTTCAGGTCGGAATCTCTCCGGATAGTCAGTAAGATTGACTACTTCTACTTCACCCTTGAGGCCGTGGGGGCCTTTTATCTTTCCAACCTCAATAAACCCCTCTTCTATCACGCCCGATCAATGATCTCCACGATCACACTCTTTCCTTCTTTTGTAGCCGCGGCGTTGACGATGGTGCGCAGAGCCATAGCGATCCTCCCCTTCTTACCGATAACCTTACCAATGTCGTCCGGGGCTACATGAAGCTGCAGGATTTGGGATCTCTCACCTTCGACCACCCCTACCTGAACCTCGTCTGGCTTGTCAACAATCGCCTGAGCTAGAGTCTCCAAGAGCTCTTTCACCGCGTTCACCTCCACTTAGGATGCCTTTGCCTTGCTCTGCTTGGGTTTACGAGTTCGTGGGCTTGTGCTGGGTTTCTTTTCAGCCTTCTTTACTGTTTCCTTTTTTGCCGCTGTCTTCTTCGCAACCGGTTTCTTCGCTACTTTCTCCGCCTTTTCGGCGGTAACCTGTGGTTTTCTCCCGACTCCGACGATCTTCAAGAGATTAGCTACAGCTTGAGTGGGTTGCGCACCCTTTGCCAGATAGAAGCGGGCCTTCTCCTCATCGATTTTGATCAGTGATGGTTCCCTTTTTGGATCGTAGTGCCCTATAACCTCGATGAACCTTCCGTCCCGAGGCATACGGGCGTCAGCTACCACCACTCTATAGAAAGGTATTTTCTTTCTACCCGCGCGGGTCAATCGAATCTTAAGCAACTATTCACCTCCCTTTTTTAGTTCGTAGTTCTTAGTTCGTAGTCGTTTAGTTGTTATAGTGATGTTAGCCAAATAACGAGGCCAAACCCTTTTTGCCAAACTTCAGCTTGCCCCCGGTCAACTGCTTGACCATTTTTTTCATCATTTCAAATTGTTTTAGAAGTTTGTTGACTTCCGTTGTGCTGGTGCCGCTTCCCTTGGCGATGCGAAGGCGGCGACTGCCGTCTATTGTGCGGGGGCTTCTCCTCTCTTCCAGGGTCATAGATTGAATTATCGCTTTGACCCGTTCTATCTCTTTATCTTCAAGCCTGAGCCCCTTGAGCCCTGAAGGAACGATGCCCTGTGGTAGCATCTTCAGAATATCCGTTAGGGAACCCATCTTTTTTACCTGCTCCATCTGATCAAGAAAGTCCTCTAAATTGAACTCCTCTTTTCGCAGTCTTTGTTCCAGCGCCTGGGCTTTCTCGCGATCTACCGTCTCCTCAGCCTTCTCAATCAGGGTCAGAATGTCCCCCATGCCCAGGATTCTTGAAGACATCCGATCAGGATAGAAGAGCTCGATGCTCTGGGGTTTCTCGCCAACGGTGACAAACTTGATCGGTTTTCCGGTAACTGCCTTGATTGACAGAGCCGCCCCACCCCGAGCGTCGCCATCCAACTTTGTTAATATTACCCCGTCCAAACCGAGCTTTTCTTCAAAAGTTTTTGCCTGATTGACCGCGTCCTGTCCCGTCATAGAGTCTGCCACCAAAAGAACCTGATGAGGACGGATCTTGGGTTTGATCTCTATAAGCTCCTTCATCATCTCGTCATCGATGTGAAGTCGCCCTGCAGTGTCCAGAATAACTGTGTCGTATCCTCTGTTTTTAGCGTCACTGATACCTTTCTGACAGATTTCCAGCACCCTCTCGTTCTTGTCCCCAACAGTGACCGGAATATCTAACTCCCCACCGAGGATTCTGAGCTGATCAATGGCGGCTGGACGATAAACATCAGCCGCGACCATCAGTGGCCTCTTGCCCTGACTCTTTAGGCTGTAAGCCAGTTTGGCAGTCGCCGAGGTTTTGCCAGATCCCTGCAGGCCAACGAGCATGATTATCGTTGGAGGCTCAGAAGCAAAAGCCAGTTTGCTGGGCGAGCCTCCCATAAGATCGGTAAGCTCGTCATGGACGATCTTGACCACCTGTTGGGCGGGGGTGAGACTCTTGAGTACCTCTTGACCAACAGCCTTCTGACGGATTCGTTCAACTATCTCCTTAACCACCTTAAAGTTCACATCGGCTTCCAGGAGAGCAAGACGAATCTCACGAACCGCCTCGTCGACTTCCTTCTCGCCAAGACGCCCGCGTCCTCGGAGTCGTTTAAATATGTCTTGCATTCGATTGGTTAGATTTTCAAACATAGCGCCGTAACCGTAATATTATTATAGAACATAAAGGTAAGTGTCAACTTCTTTCTCAATCGGGTTCGCTGGCTAAGAGAGCACTGACGAATTCTGACGGATCAAAATCCATTATATCATCAAGGTGCTCCCCTACGCCGACGAGTCTAACGGGCAGCCCCAGTTCCTCCTGAATGGCGATGACAATGCCGCCCTTTGCCGTTCCGTCTAACTTGGTAAGAATCACTCCGTCTATCTTTAGAGCCTCGTTGAACAGCCGTGCCTGGGACAGGCCGTTCTGCCCCGTTGTAGCGTCTATGGCCAGGAGGGTTTCTACCTGCGCCTCGGGGGCCTCCCTCTCGGCCACCCTCTTTATCTTTTTCAACTCCTCCATGAGATTTATCTGAGTGTGAAGCCTTCCCGCTGTATCTACTAAAATAACATCCGCTCCCCTGGCCTTAGCGGCCTGAATTGAGTCGTAGACCACGGCGGCCGCGTCCGACCCCCGTTGATGTTTGACCATTTCCACCCCGACCCGGTCCGCCCAGATAGATAACTGTTCTATGGCGGCGGCTCGATAGGTATCGGCTGCCGCCAGCAGAACCTTCCTTCCGGCTCTCTTGGCTCTCTCAGCCATCTTGGCAATCGTAGTCGTCTTGCCCGTTCCGTTCACGCCAACTATCAAGTAAACATGCAGGGGAGGCACCCTGCCTCGCTCCGGTGGTAACGGTTCGTATCCGAGCTTTGAAGGCTCAGTTACGTAGCTCTGCTTTTGAGACAGAATGGCAACGAGTTGCTCCCTGAGGAGCTCAGGAAGCGCGGCGGGATTCTCAATTCTCCGTCGCTCAACCTCCTGACGCAAGTTCTCAATGATCTCCGTAGTAGCCTTGACTCCGACATCGGATTGAACCAGAAGCTCTTCTATTCCTTCCCAGAGAGCCTCTTCTATGGTGGGAGAGCCTTTAAAAATGGAGGTTAGTCGCGGGGCCAATTTTGAGCGGCTCTTTTGCAAGGCAGACCTGAATCCGCCGAGCCAGGACCGTCTTTCTCGAGACTCTTCCATTTAACCTGCGTTAGCTCCCTGGCGATCTGCGGCAGATGCTGTCGCCTCTCGCAGTCGTTGGGATATCATTTTAGAGATCCCATCAGGCTGCATGGTAACACCGTAAAGGACGTCAGCCATCTCCATAGTTCTTCTCTGATGGGTGACTATCAAAAACTGAGCGCCACCGCGGAATTTTTGAAGGAGAGAGACAAAGCGCTCGAGATTTACATCATCCAGAGCCACATCGACCTCGTCAAGGATGTAGAAGGGCGCCGGGTTGATTTTGAACAAAGCAAATAACAGGGCAATGGCCGTCAGCGCGTTCTCCCCTCCGGAAAGTAGGGAGAGTTTCTTTAATTTCTTGCCACTGGGCTGGGCCTCGATTTCAATACCGGTTGAGAGCAGATCATCGGGATCGGTCATAACGAGTTCCGCTTTCCCTTGCGGGAAAAGATAGGCAAAAAACTCCCCGAAGGCATCATTCGTCCGTTCAAAAACAGATAGGAAAGTCTCTGTCATTTTTTTGTCCATAATTTTAACTATCTCAGCCAGGAAACGCTGACTTTTCCTTAAATCATTTAGCTGGGACTCGAGGTGGACTTTGCGCTCCTCTATCGACTCATACTCTTCGGTGGCAATGGGGTTGATCGGGCCTAAAGCCTCGATCTGCTGTCTCAAGCGTCTCATGCTTTCCTCGATTACCTCTCTAGATTCACCTGCAGAGCATTTATTTTTGGCTTCCGCCAGAGAGATTTTGAAATCCTTTTCAAGGCGCTTGCGCAGAGTATCGATCTCAGGTTCAAGTTGAGCCTTATAAATATCCTCCGTGTGCGACTCTCGCTCAAATTTTCCCAGTTCGATCTGGAGCCTCGCTATCTCAGCCTTTTTAAAACTGAGATCCTCCCTCAGACTCTCCCGCGTTATCTTCTCAACCTCAATTGACTGGCCCAAACCCGCTAAAACCTTTTCCAGTGCCGCAAGAAACCGATTGACAACCCTGATCAGACGCTCGATCTTCTCAAGCTTCTCTCGAAAAGCGAGAAGAGTGTCGTCGAGTTCTTCTTCTGAAATCTCCTCCGTGCCCAACTTATTCTCGATCTCCGAGAGGCGCTCATTCAAGTAGGGTTCCTGTTCAAGCAGGGAAGCAAGTTTGACCTGCTTCATCTCAAGCTCCTCTCGCTTTTTGAGTAGATTATTCAGTTCTTTCTCTAAAGAGTCCTTTTCCTCATTAAGTGTCGCTATTCGGCGACGTCTACCCAGCGATAAGCTCGTGCTTTTGGGGCAGACGACCTTGAAAGACGACACAACCTCGCCAGAAGGAGTGACAAAAGTTGCCCTCTTCCAGGTCTTATTTTTCGCCAAACCAAAGGCGGTCTGCAAATCTTTCACCAGAAAGATGTTTCGAAAAATAAGGGATATGAGAGGTTTTCTTTTCTGGTCAGTTTCGATTATGTCAGACAAGGGACGAGCGCCCGGTGGAGACTCCTTATTCGGAGTCGGATCGGGGCTATCTCCACTGAGAATCCAGAACGCCTTGCCCTCTTCTAAAACCTGGTGTACCAAAGAAAGGCTTTCGGCAACGGCAAAATACAGGCTCTCTCCCAGAATAGCCTCGACCGCCCGCTCGTACTCCTCAGGGACGGAAATAAACTCGCTTAAAAATCCCACGACGCCAGGGGTTTTTATCTCCTCCGGCCTTTCCTGATTCGCTACCGCTTTTAATTCCATCCTTATCGTGGCAAGCCTTTCTTCGAGACCGGATATTCTCTTTGTAAGAGAATATCCCTCTTCTGGAGCCGATTGCAGCGCCAGTTTTTCCTCACCAAGCAGACCCAGTTTTTCCTTTAAAGACTCCATTTCCTGGCTATATTCCTTCTTCGCTCGGCCGTCTCTTTCCTTGCTCAAGCCGAGACGCTCCAAATCAGCCCTGATATGCGACTCTTTCTCCTCCATCAGCGAGATAAGCCCGCGCAGGCGCTCCCCGTTCGCGGAGAGCGCGTAGTTTTGCTCCTTCAGTAGCTCTTCCTTTTTTTGACTGGCCACTGCCGCCTCTTCCAGTCTCTTTTCCTCTCCCTTTTCCTTCCCGATCTTTGCTAATAGCTTTTGGATCTCTCCCTGAACCGTCTTTTGTCTCCCCTGGAAAGTGTCCCAGTCTCTCTTAAGATCCTCTATCTGCCTCGCGATCAGCGTGATTTCGAGATCTCTTAGCTCCTTTACCAGATCTTTGTGCTTACGAGACATCCTTGCCTGTTCATAAAGGGGTTTAAGCTGCCTCTTAACCTCGCCTAATATATCTTTTACTCGAACAAGATTTCGTTCGGTAGAAGCGAGTTTTCGAAGAGCCTTCTCTTTTCTCCTCTTGTACTTGGCTAGGCCTGCCGCCTCCTCGATTAAGATACGGCGCTCGTCAGGACGGCTGTTTAGTATCGTCTCCAGTTTCCCCTGCCCGATCAAGCTATACATCTCTTTGCCAGCTCCAGTGTTCAACAAAAGCTCCTGAACATCGGTCAGGCGGCAGGGAGATTCGTTGATTGCGTACTCGCTTTCTCCCGAACGGAAGATACGTCGGGTGATCGTAACCTCGGAATAGTCGACGGGAAATACTCCCTGGGAATTATCAAAGGTCAGGCTGACCTCGGCCATTCCCAGAGCGGGTCTCGTAGAGCTTCCGGCAAAGATCACGTCTTCCATCTTAGAGGAGCGTAGAGTGCGGGGATTCTGTTCACCTAAAACCCAGAGGAAAGCATCGGAAACGTTGCTCTTCCCGCTGCCATTGGGACCAACTATAACAGTCACTCCTGGCTCAAAGAAGAGAGTAGTTTTGCTAGCGAAAGATTTGAATCCCTTTAGGGTTAAAGATTTGAGATACATGAGTCCAGTCGCATTATACCATATACCTTGACTCTAAGCATACGCGTGGATATCATAAGGGCTATGATAAGAGTGACCTTAGAAACACTCACCAAAAAACTTTCCGAGCGAGACGTGTTCGCAGGCCAGATCGAAGAGGCTCTTGGAACCAGAGAACCGGAAAGAGTCGAAGCCATGCTCAAAGAAAAAGCCCCCTTTGATGTGCTCAGAATCCTCGAAAAAGCAAACAGTAGGGCCTGTTCGGGATACAAAATCATTGTTAGGGGAGCGCGGCGTCAGCTTGACACCTGGGAAACGGCCATCCTCGGAGTGGCAGTTCTGGCCATCATTTTTGTCGGAGCGGGAATCGTTCTTAGCCTTCTACGCCTCCGCCTACCGACGGTTGTCCTTGGTGGTTTCGGCATCGTCTCGATAGGTATTGGATTCTACCTCTATATCTTAGCAAGAAGGTTGCGAGGCGAAATAGAAAGATATTTGAAGTGGCAAGACGAGCACTGTCTGGATGCCCGGATTCTCTCCCTGCTTGCCGGCGCTACTAACAAGATAGGTGTCAACGAGGCTCACGAGGTTATCAAAAATCTGTTTTTCTCCGAGGAAGCTTAGGCTTGTCCTGAGCCCTTCGACGGAGTTTATCCCGAGCCTTGTCGAGGGACTCAGGGCAGGCTTGTCGAAGGAACTCAAGGAAGTTGTGCGAATATCACAGTCTTGTGAGTTTCTCCTTCTGCACACTCCGGACAGGTCACATACCAAAAATAGATAGCAGCAGGGTGCGTTCCCTTCTTTGATCTCAAGAAACTCAACAGTTCGGACACACCCTTGTTCAATTCCTTCCAGGGGCCGGTGTGTATCTTGCTTACGAGTTCAGCACCAGATAGACTGATCACCCTCGGATCCGCCACCTCAGGCCTCTCGATTCCGATCATCACCGCACCAGAGAAAAGCCCGTCCTTTGACATAACCATCGGCGGATCGCTCAACTTATACTGCTTGTCCTGAGCTTTAGCCATCGCTCTCTCGATTCTTCTTCCTATTCCGATAGGGATGTGAAAGAGCATCGGTAGGCTCAAGGAATAAAAGTTTTTTTCGCCCCAGGTGTGTTCCGCCAGATCCCAGTCCGAATCAATAATCTCAGGACAGCCGCACTGCTTGATTTCCACGTTCAGAAAACCTCCACCATAACAAGACATTATTATAACGCAGAAGAGCCACTATCTACAAACTCTAAGTCCCTTCAGGTGTTGATGCCTTTGTGCCCGTGCTCATCGCCTTGGCGATGCTGGCAAAAGCACCCAAGACTCCAGTGCTGTCGTACGGGAGGATCAGCGTAGTGGCTTCGCCCTGAGCAACTCTTTCTAAGGCCTCCAGGTATCGCACAGCGATCACTTTATCGTCGATTCCCGCTTCCTTTATGGCGCTAAACATACTGAGATAAGCCTTGGCCTGACCCTCCGCCCTGAGGCGCGCTGCCTCCCTTTCGCCTTCGGCTTTGAGAATGTTGGACTGCTTCTCACCCTCTGCTCTAAGGATGGCACTCTGCCGTGCGCCCTCTGCCTCGAGGATAGAGGCCCGCTTGTCTCTCTCCGCTCTCATCTGTTTCTCCATAGCCAGCCTGATATCTTCGGGAGGTTGAATGGTCTTTATTTCCACCCTGTTTACCTTTATGCCCCACTTCTCGGTTGCCTCGTCCAGAATAGTTCTGAGCTTTGTATTTATCCTTTCTCGACTGGTTAAACACTCATCAAGAGTCATTTCGCCGATAATGTCTCTCAGGGTGGTCATGGTCAGAATTTCTAAAGCGGAGTAGAATCTTTCAACCTCGTAGACACTTTTTGCCGCATCTATAATCTGAAAGTAGAGAACGGCATCGATATGAACGGTGACGTTATCGCTGGTGATAACTGATTGCGGAGCATACTCATCAACCTGCTCCTTCAGGATAACCAATTTCATGGTGGAGACAAAAGGCACCAGAAGAGCTAAGCCGGGTTCATGGATTTTGACAAACCGTCCCATCCTCTCGATCACTCCCACGTATCCCTGGGAAACTATTTTCACATTTGAAATCACAACGATCAGCAGAAAAAGTATCCCGATGCCAAATAAGAAATATTGCCAGATCATTTTATGCTCCTTTCCTCATCAAACGCTTTCACTATTTTCCTGGTGTACTGGTTCAACGACGAGACAGAGCCCTTCAATATCAATAATTCTCACTTTGGTCCCCGCTCTGATCTTAACATCGTCTTTGTAACTTTTGGCGTTCCATGGAGTACCATATAGTTTAACGGCTCCCTTCTTGGAAGTATTATCGATGTCCTCCAGACAGATTTCTTCCCTTCCTATGGCTGCTCTAATGTTCATCGGCTTGTGCTCCGGAAGAAATAGTCGCGTCGTGATGGGACGGGCAAATAACAGAAGGAGCAGAGAGACTCCGAAGAAGACTATGATATCAAGATAGAAAATGTTCATGGGAAGCCTGCTCGGAGGAACAACAACGGAGGTAATTGCGGCGACGATAGCTCCAATGGCAAACCAGAACACGACCCACTTGGGTTTGATTAGTTCCGTGACAAAGAAAACCATTGCCAAAATGACCCACATTATCCATTCGAAGTTCATGGTATCCCCGCGAAAAGCTTTGTTGCTTTTGTTACTTGTAATCGATTAGCGTAATTATAATTGAAATTTAGCAAGAGTTTCAAGAATATCTATGAAAAGAGAATTCAAAACACTATGAGCTCCAGATCAAACTAATGTTGTCAAGCTTCTCGTTATTATCAAATAAGTATAAATAGACGATATTGAATTAAGGAAAGTTAAATTTAGTTAAAAAGAGTTGAGAGAAATGCTATTGGAGCACCGTCCGAGCATAATGACTGTTGGAGAAGTCGCCAAATACTTGCGGATGCATCAGATGACAATCTACCGAATGGCTAATGAAGGACGGTTGCCTGGCTACAGGGTGGGCAGCCGTTGGCGTTTTTTGAGAGAAGAGATTGACGCGTGGCTCAGGCAGCAGGGAAATACTCAGAGCCAAAAGCTATGAGTCAGTCTTTAAAAATGCAAAGTTCACATAAGGAAAGGAGCTAAGAATGAATTGTTTAAAACGAAGAAAATGGCTTTTTCTGTCGATCCCCTTACTACTCGTTTTAATCTTAACACTAAACGGTTGCCGGGCAGGCACTGAACGAGACGCAGCCTTCCCCAAAGAGGCGAGACGAATCAAAATCTCAGGC
>JBAQMN010000188.1:0-13257 GCA_049302895.1 Actinomycetota bacterium
AAGGACATATTGGAAGTAAACGACGTGATCGCTCAGGAGAATGCCAAACTTTTCAAAGACAAAGGCGTGACTGTTCTAAATATAATGAGCTCTCCTGGAGCAGGAAAAACGAGTTTGATCCTGAGGACTCTGGAGGCTGCCAGGAAAGACGGCATCGGTGTAGCGGTCATAGAGGGCGACATCGCTTCGAAGATCGACGCCGAAAAAATTCAAGAGCATGGAGTGCCGGCTATTCAGATTAATACGGGAGGGGCGTGTCATCTCGATGCACATATGATCAAAAGCGCCCTTGCCCACTTGAATCTCGATGGTATTTCTCTTCTGATCGTCGAGAACGTGGGAAATCTGGTCTGCCCGGCGGAGTTCAACTTGGGAGAGAACAAGAAGGTGATGCTTTTGAGCGTTACCGAGGGGGACGACAAACCTCACAAGTATCCCCTGATGTTTAGCGAATCCGATGCTCTGGTGGTAAACAAGACCGATCTTATCGGTGGCACCAACTTCGACATGGATGGATTTCGAAAAACGGTGCTCAATATGAACCCTGATATAGAGATATTCGAGGTCTCCTGTACGAGCGGCAAAGGCATTGATAAGTGGGCCGCCTGGGTCACAAACCAACTCAAGAACCAAAAACAATAATAGAACCCGCTGATTCGTAGGTTCGAATTTATTCGAACACTGTTGCGCGATTAAAATCGCGTCTACAGGTTTCTCACGGTCCCAGGACACGAACTGTCATTGCGAGCCCCGCCTTTGGCGGGGCGTGGCAATCTCACCGTTCATACCAAGGGTATTCCAAAAACCGGAAAATGGCTACACTGACCTGGAAAAGGGCGGACAGAGACGTCCGCCCCTACGAGTAACGACGATAACCGTAGGGGCCGACCTCTGTGTCGGCCCGTCCTCCGAAGCATGGGTGAGCGTGCCTGAATACCCTCGCTTCCACAGAGGTATCTTCAAGAATTTCTTTAGGTCTTTGTGCTGACCCTTTTGTTATGTGGATTGTTGATTTTTCAAAAAGGTGCTATTATTTCTATTCGATTACCTAAATGAAGTGGGAGGTTGGAGCTTGAAGCTTATCGTCACCGAAAAAGATAACGCCGCAAAAAGGATTGCCTCCATCCTATCTGGTGGAAAAGCCAGGTCGGAAAGGGTTTACGGCATCCCGGTCTACCTCTTTCAGGACAGCGGCGAAGTGAGGGTGATCGGACTCAAGGGTCACATTTTAAAGGTTGATTTCCCTCCAGAATACAACGACTGGCAAAAGGTGGATCCTTTGGATCTGGTCGGGGCGGAGATTGTAAAGATTCCCACTCAGAAAACTATTCTTAAGGCTCTTCAGAAGGAGGCCAAGGAAGCGGATCAGGTTACGATCGCCACGGACTTCGATTCCGAGGGCGAGCTCATCGGGGTGGATGCTATGAGCAAGGTCAGAGAGGTAAATCCGGAAGTAGAGGTTAAAAGAGCCCGCTTTTCCGCTCTGACTGAGAGTGAGATCAAGCAGGCCTTTTCTAATCTTGAGGAGCCATACCTAAACCTGGCCAGAGCGGGGGAGGCACGGCAGGACATCGATCTCATCTGGGGTGCTACTCTCACCCGGGTCGTTTCTCTCGCTTCCTCCAGACTGGGAAAGCAGTTTCTTTCTGTTGGACGGGTCCAGACTCCTACCCTGGTTCTTCTTTCCGAGCGTGAGAAGGCGAGGCAGGCCTTTATCCCCAAGCCTTACTGGCAGATAATCGGGACTTTTGAGAGGCTTCCCGAAAAGCAGGTCTTTGAGGCCAACCATAAGATTGAGAGGTTCTGGGAGAAGGAAAAAGCTGAGGCAGCCGTTTTAAGGCTCAACAAAGAGGGCAAGGTCACGCGGGTTGCTAAGGAATCGAGGGAGCTTGCTCCGCCATCACCTTTCAACACCACAGCCCTACTGGCAGTGGCCTCTTCTCTCGGTTTTTCAGCCGCCAGTGCCATGAGGGTGGCTGAGAACCTTTATATGAGTGGTTATATTAGCTATCCGCGAACGGACAACACCTATTATCCAGACTCCTTAAGCATTGGCGAAGTTCTCGAAAACCTCAGCAAAAGCGGGGAATTTGCCCTCCTTTCCAGGGAAATCCTAAAGCAAGAAAGGATTAGTCCTTCCCACGGCAAGAAAAAGGCTACCGATCATCCGCCCATTTATCCAACGGCGGTGGCCAAAAAATCCGAGCTCGGGGAGAGAGAATGGAGAATCTATGAACTGGTGGTAAGGCGATTTCTGGCGACCTGTGCTCGGGAGGCGAGGATAGAGAGTATGCGGGTGGATATCGATGTTAACGGCGAGCCGTTTTTGGCTAAAGGAGAAAGAATCATTGACGAGGGGTGGCTCAAGTTTTATCCGTATCCGAGGAAGAAAGAACTGATCTTGCCGGATCTAAAAGAAGGCGAGAGGCTAAAGCTACTAAGGCACGAGCTTCTTGAGAAGCAAACGCAGCCGCCACCTCGCTTCCGGCAGGGATCTCTCATCCAAGAGATGGAGAAGCTTGGCCTGGGCACAAAGTCGACCAGACATAATATCATTCAGAATCTCTATGACAGGGGATATACTTACGGCGATCCCATCGTCCCGACAAAAATGGGGATGGCCATGGCCGAAGCCATGAAAAGACACGCCACGATTATTTCCTCACCAGAAATGACTGCTGAACTAGAGCGAGACATGGAGGCTATCGTCGAGGGAAAAGAGGCAAGTGTCGTCGTAGACAAATCCCGTGAAATTCTTCACGATACTGTAAAGGGTATGCAAAGGCAGAAAGAGGAGCTGGCAAAGGAGATCTGGCAGGGGATCGAGAGCGATAGAATCTTAGGTCGGTGCCCGGTTTGCGGCACCGGAGAGCTGAGATTGATCAGATCGAAGAAGACGGGCAAGAGGTTTATGGGCTGCTCGAACTATCCCGATTGCAAAACAGCCTATCCTCTTCCCCAGTATGGGATGATTCAGCCTGACGGTGAATCCTGCCCATTCTGTGGCGCTCCAAGAATCAAAGTGATTTCAAAAGGGAAGAGACCCTGGATTATCTGTCCCAATCCCGAATGCCCCAGCAAGCAGGAAGAGAAGGAGGGTTAATGGAGAAGGTAGCGGTAATCGGTGCCGGAAACGTGGGAGCGACCACTGCCCATTTGATCGCCCAGAAGTCCCTTGCCGACGTGGTGATGGTCGATATCGCCCCCGGCCTGGCTAAAGGGAAAGCTCTTGATATCATGCAGGCCCTGGTCGCTCAGGGTTTATCTACTGCCGTCGAAGGCAGCGACGATTTTGAGGATATCAAAAGCTCCTCGCTGGTTATAGTCACCGCCGGACTGCCCAGGGGGCCGGGGATGTCCCGGACCGACCTTCTGGAAAAGAATGCCGCCATCGTCAGTGAAGTGGTTGAAAAAATCAGGGACTACGCCCCCGATTCAAAAATTCTGGTGGTCACGAACCCCTTAGACGAGATGACCTGTCTCGCTCTGAAGCAGAGTGGTTTCGATAGAAAAAGAGTTTTTGGTATGGGTGGCGCTCTGGACAGCGCCCGCTTCGCATATTTCATCTCTAAAGAGTTAGGAGTGGGGCCCCGAGGGATTTCGGCTCTGGTTATCGGGAGCCATGGTGATCGCATGTTGCCTCTGCCCCGGCTTTCAACTGTCTCAGACACGCCCCTAGCAGAGCTTCTCAGCAGAGCAAAAATTGATGAAATTATTGAGAGGACGCGCCAGGGAGGAGCAGAAATCGTCTCTTATCTCAAGCGTGGTAGTGCACTTTATGCTCCTGCGACAGTCGTCACGAGAATGGCTCAGGCTGTTCTTCTGGACACAGGGGGTGTCCTATCTTGCAGCGTAAGCCTGGATGGCGAATATGGCTTGAGAGACGCCTGTCTGAGTGTGCCGGTGAGGTTAGGGAAGAATGGAGTCGAGGAGATCATTGAGCTCCCTTTATCACCGGAGGAAGTAGAAGTGCTCCATCGGTCTGCTGAGGAGATCAAAACGAGCGTCGAAAGCGTCAAGGCTTCGCCCTGAGGCGGTGCCGAAAGGTCTGCTTCAGAATGCGCCAGATAGAAGCTCAAAAAATCACCGATACCGTATCTCGCCTCTGCCAGGAGGCTAATTTCTTTTTGCCCGAGGACGTCATCTTCTCTCTAAGAAACGCTTTGGAGAAAGAGGAATCCACTCTGGGCAAAGAAGTGCTCTCCCAGATGCTCAAGAACGCTGAGATTGCCGCGAAGGAGGCCATTCCCATCTGTCAGGATACGGGGATGGCCATTGTTTTTCTTGACATCGGCCAGGAGGTGGAGATCGTCGATGGCGATCCTTCGACGGAGTTTATCCCGAGCGATGCCGAGGGACTCAGGACAAGTCTGACCGCCGCGATTAACGAAGGTATTAGAAAAGGGTATAGGGAGGGTTACTTAAGGAAATCTGTTGTGGAAGACCCTCTGTTTACCCGCCAAAATACGGGTGACAACACTCCCGGAGTGATTCACATTCAGGAAGTGCCTGGAGATTCTCTAAGAGTAGCGGTATTTATTAAGGGAGGCGGAAGCGAGGGAGTAGGACGGGCTGAGGTTCTTAAGCCGGCGGACGGAGCCCACGGGGTAAAGAGTTTTGTGCTTAGAACGGTCGAAGAAGCAGGGGCTAATCCCTGTCCCCCGACGGTTGTCGGTGTAGGATGTGGTGGAACGCTGGACTATGCGGCTCTTCTGGCAAAGAAGGCTCTTCTTCGGCCGCTTGGCACGTTCAATAGCGATATAAAAATTGCCGGGCTGGAAAGGGAGTTGCTGGAGCGAATCAACGATCTTGGGATTGGTCCAGCCGGGTTAGGTGGGAGAATCTCAAGTCTTGCAGTCCATATTGAAACGTATCCCTCGCATATTGCAACCCTGCCGGTGGCTGTCGATGTTGGCTGTTACGCTTTGAGGAGGAAGGAAGCCACATTATAAAGACTGAAGACTGAAGAGAGAGCGCTATGATTAAATTAAAAGCTCCTTTGACTGAAAAAGATATAGAATTCCTCCACGTGGGGGATAAGGTACTGATTAGCGGTTTCGTGTATACGGCCAGGGATGTTGCCCATCAGCGCCTTGTCCTTGCGATTGAGAAAGGCGAAAAGCTGCCTTTTGACCCGGCTGGCCAGGTTATTTACTATGTGGGGCCTTCACCGGCCAGACCGGGGCGGGTGATTGGCGCCGCCGGGCCTACAACCTCTTCCCGGATGGATAGGTTTACCACCCCTCTTCTGGCTCAGGGGGTTAAGGGTTTCATCGGTAAGGGTCAACGATCCAGAGAGGTGAGGGAGGCTCTTAAAGAATACAAAGCGGTCTATTTCGTTGCCACAGGAGGCGTCGGAGCTCTCCTCTCTAAGAATGTGGAGGAGGCTCGGGTGGTCGCCTACCCTGAGCTCGGGCCGGAAGCCATCTACGAGCTAAGGGTAGAGAATCTTCCCGTGATCGTCGCCAACGACATCTACGGTGGTGACATCTTTGAAGAAGGCCAGAAGCAATGGCAGAAACGGTTATGAGCCCTACAGGTAGCCGAGGCACCTTGCCTCGGCAGTCGAAGAGTTTGTTTGTCACTTTTGAGGGCATCGAGCGCTCTGGTAAGGGAACCCAAATAAAATTGCTCCACAAATATCTTAAAGAGAAAGGGTACGACGTGATGGCGACTCGTGAACCTGGCGCCACCGCTATCGGCCATGTCATTCGAGACACCCTACTCAACCCCGATTTTAAAGACATGAATATCAAGGCGGAAGCTCTTCTTTTTGCCGCGTCCAGGGCCCAGCACGTGGCCGATGTTATTAAACCGGCCTTAGAGCAGGGGAAAATAGTCCTCTGTGATCGCTACACGGACTCCTCCCTTGCATATCAGAGTTTCGGACGAGGACTCCCTTTCGACGAGATAAGAAGGATAAGCGAGTGGGCCTCGGAGGGCCTTCAGCCTGACTTAACAATACTGCTTCACGTTACAGCTCACGTTGCTTTAGAGCGCCTGGCATCGCGCGAGCGAGACAGAATCGAGCAGGAGAACCTGGATTTTCATGAGAAGGTTTCCAATGGTTATCTGGAACTGGCAAAGATGTTTCCCCAAAGGATAAAGGTGATCGATGGAACCAAAGACAAGGGCGCCATACACGAAGAAATTATCCAGCTCATCGAGGAACTTCTTCGACTTCGCTCAGGACAGGCGGTATAATATAAGGAAATGATTTGGCAGCAGATTTCTGGCCAACCTGAGGCGGTCAGCAGGTTACGGAAATTCATCGAGACAGGAACCCTTTCCCACGCCTATCTTTTTCACGGTCCACCCGGCGTAGGAAAATCAACCTGTGCTCGTCTTTTCGCGGCGGCGATTAACTGTGACAAGGGTGGGTGTGGAGAATGCCCGACCTGCCTGAAAACGCTAAAGGGCACTCATCCCGATGTCGCGCTTATAGAACCGCAGGGAAATTTTCTCTCCATAGATCAAATACGTGAGATCAGCCGGGGGGTCTTTCTCAAACCCTTCGAGGCTGATAGGAAGGTCTATGTTCTAAAGGACGTCGACAGGATGACTGCCGAGGCGGCTAACGCTTTTTTGAAAGGTTTGGAGGAACCCCCTCCGCAAGTCATTTTCGTTTTGGTTACCTCTAACCTTGACGCTGTTATTCCAACTATAGTTTCTCGTTGTCAGATAGTCTTATTCCGCCCCGCCAGAGGCGGGGCTAGCAAATTCGCTTCAGATCCGGAAGATATTAAGAGGAGAAAGCGCTTCTGGCAGTTGTTCCAGGAGATTCCCGGAAAGGATCCGCTGGATCTTCTCAGGCTGAAGGAAGACATCCAAACTGAAGTTGACAAAGGAGGGGATCTGGGGGAAATACTTGGGCAGTTTTCCTCCTTTCTCCGTGACGCTCTGGTGCTTAAGGAAACCGGAGACGAAAATCTGCTATTTAATGCCGATGAGAAAGAATCTCTATCGGCTTTTGCTGGGATAAGAACGAGTAATCTTATGGAAGCGATAGAAGCAGTTCATAGCGGCAAAGAGGTTCTAAAGTTCAATGCAAACAAAGAATTGGTTCTCGAGAACATGCTCATATCTCTCCAAAATCTGTTCAAAGAGGTAAATGTATGGCGACGGTAGTGGGTGTGGCTTTAAAGAAGGCGGGAAAGGTTTATTACTTTGACCCCCAGAATCTCAAGCTTGAACTGGGAGACAAGGTTATTGTCGAGACTGTTCGGGGGTCCGAGTTCGGCGAGGTGGTCGCGCCTCCGCGGGAGCTCCCCGAGGACGAGCTGGTTTCCCCTCTTAAGAGGGTTTTAAGGGTAGCGACAAAAGAGGACGAGTCTCTGGAAGAAAAGAATCGGGAGAGGGAGAAAGAAGCCTTCGAGATCTGCCAGGAGAAGATTGAGAAACACGAGCTTTCCATGAAGCTCATCGAGAACGAGTGCCTTTTTGATGGAAGCAAGATGGTCTTCTACTTCAGCGCTGAGGGAAGGGTTGATTTCAGAGAGCTTGTCAAGGATCTTGCCTCTACCTTTAGAACGAGGATAGAACTGCGTCAGATCGGTGCGAGGGACGAAGCCAAACTTATTGGTGGTTTAGGACCCTGTGGACGAGACCTCTGCTGCAAGCTTTTTTTGTGCGACTTCGAGCCGGTTTCAATCCGTATGGCCAAGGAGCAGGATTTGCCTCTCAACCCGATAAAGATTTCAGGCTGCTGCGGCAGACTGATGTGTTGTCTCAAATATGAATATGAGGTTTATGATGATTTTAAGAAGAGGGCGCCACACCTGGGGGTTAAGGTCCAGACTCCACAGGGTGTAGGTAAAGTGGTTGCCTACAATGTTCCCAAAGAAAGAGTTATTGTTGAGATTGAGAACGAGCGCAAGATCGAAGTTCCCCTCACCGACCTTAAATAGCTAGTGTGACGCAGCAGCGCCTTAGTTGGAAAATTATAGAAAGAGTTATTTCTTGGGGATTGGTCTGAAATCAGAGCCTAAAAGAGGTTTAAGTTTCGCCCATTCGGTTTCAAATTCACGTATAGTTCGAGAAATTTGATTGTTTTTCTTAGTTGCCTTTTTGTCATTGTTCTCGGTATCACTATTAAGTTTGGCCATCGCTTCGTTGAATTGGGCGACCGATATCTGGTCTTTAGCTAAGTTTGTGTGCGACTCGTTCAATTCCCTCATAATCCGTATTCCCTCTTTATGTAAGCTGCCCAGTTCGCCTCCAAGGTTATTTGCCTCGCGGGTTTTGGCGACTAAACTAAGAGCAATTTTCTTCTTTTCATCCGATAGCTTCAAAGCTTTTTCATGAAGCTCTGAGATATAGCCGCCTTCAGAGATACGCATTGCTTCTCTGATGTCATAGATTTTCTCCATTTTATCTACGGCGGCACCTATTTCGTTGGTGAGTCTCAGAACCCCCGCCTTGTTGTCGCTGGCGCGAGCCTCGTTTCTTTGAGCTCTCAATTTACCGTATTCTCTCCAAAGCTTACTCTCTTCGTCCGTTTTTTCGTACCACCATAGTTGAGTCACCTGGGTGGTAAAGGTATCTCGGAACTCTCGGCTAGCCCCCCTCTCTGTTTTCTTTTTGGCATTCAAATAATACCCGTAGCCTCCAGCGACAGAAAGAACGCATCCGACAATCACGAGAACAGGTATAACGATTAGAAGTATCCGTTTAGTGCTTTCCTTCATAAGCCTCATTCACCTTCAGACCATAGGTCTTCTACTCTAGAGAGAGCCACCAAATGCATTTTTCATTCTGAATAGGGCTCCTCTTGCCCTTCATAGACAGTCACATCTTCCGCTGGCGGTTGTGGAGGTGGCTGTGGTGGCCGTCGAACAACGGGGGCTGGAGGTGGTGGAGGAGGATTGTAGGTTATTGTTATCTCTTTTTTTGTGGTGTTACCTAATACACTTGTCGAAGTGAACAAAAGAATATTTTCTCCGCTCTGTAAGGTGTATGAGAAACTGAAGCTTCCATCGGACGAGACACTCTGTTGTTGTTCGTTAAGCTTCAGTATCGCTCCAGGCCATGTTGTTCCTGAAATCGTTATCTGATTCTTATTTACAACAGACTCATCCGCAGGTTGAGCAATTGTTAGTTCGGGTGGCATCTCATCCCAAGGGGAGGTTTCGGCTCGCGTCTGGGTCCAAGGGGAGGTCGGTTTTCGGAAGGTTTCTTCTTTTTTCCCCTGGGTAGAGAGGACCACAGCAAGGCAAACGAACAATAGCAAAGCGATTCCGTCGATGATGAGACTTTTGACAAGGGGAGTCTGCCTTTTAAACCATCGACTGAAAGTCATGGTTTACCTCTTCTTTTAACTACTTCTTGAAAGCAGGCTTTGGACAAATAAATTATAATATTTTGAAAATCTAAGGTCAACTTTCTATTTTAGATTGATTATAAAAATATGACCGTCAGGTTCTGTGTGAACCTGGTAGGAGGGAGTGTGCTAAAATAAGGAAGCACTCGAGGGAGTGAGACGAACATTGGCTGTGTGGTAAACTTAATATAGGTGATTGAACTGTTGTTTCATGGGCCGGCGTAGCTCAGTGGTAGAGCAGCTCACTCGTAATGAGCAGGTCATCAGTTCGAGTCTGATCGCCGGCTCCACTGTTTAGTTGCTCCTCACCGTTCTACCAGAGAGCTCAGTATTCAGGGTTCGCTCACCCTCTTGACCTGGCCTTTGCTTCGCACTTTTCTCAGGTCGCTGCGGAACTCGCTTCGCTACAAACCAGCTCGCTCAAACAGTCCTCGCGACCTGGCAAAATACTCCGCAAAGTCTCAGGTCAATTCACAGTTCTCTTACCCTAAATACCCTCGCTCTTCTTAGAACACGCCTTGCTTTATGCCTTTATTGACGGGAAACTCACTTCCCAGAAAATAAAAGTCACCATAGCTCTTGCCAATCGGCCAGGATGGAAACCGACGTGCAAGAGCATTGAGAAGATCCCCGATAAAAAGTCCAAGATAGCCTAAGATGAGTAGAGGTGTTGCCCCTATAAGTGCTGTGAAAACTGCCTCACTCAGACGCGGGGTATACTCAGCCAACTGCCGCCCCAAACCTACCCACATTGCTCCGAAAGCAAGGAGGTATCCCAAGAGGAATAGCGGCCATGGGAAAAAAATGTAGACTCCCGGGTTGCCTGTGACAGCCATGAGCCACCGTGTGAGCATATTAGTGAATAAATAAGATGACAAAAACATTGGTGGGGCCAGGTCTTGAATTATCACTTTTTGGTCGGGATCAGTGTTAGAGATGTCCGAAGTGCCAAGCGCTCGGCGCTGTGTCAAAGGTCATACAAAATCCCTTAAGCGATTTATAATCCCACTATAGTGGTTGTGAGACGGATGTCCCACTTGCACAGATTTTTCCTAAATGCTATACTTTTCCCGTACGGGAAAATAGGTCAAAGAGGAAAAGTTAGAGGGAAAGGTTATGAACATCGAAAGACAGATTATTTCTCAACTTATTAAGAACTTTCAGAAGATAGTTCCCAATGGTAGGATAACTGGCAAGCGGCTAGGTGGGAAAGCTGACCCTTATGATCTTATACTAGATGTTCAGATAGACCAGGCTAAGAAGAAGTTCCTTTGCGAAGTAAAGTCAGTGGGCGAACCAAGATATCTTTATCAAGCTATCGGCCAACTGAAGTCAGGCATCTTAAATCAGAAAGGCACTTACCCGGTTATTATTGCTCCCTATATTTCCGAGCAGGGAAGGAATATTTGTAGGGACGCAGAGGTAGGGTTCATAGATCTCCAAGGCAATGTTTTTTTGAAATTTGATGGCGTTCTGATCGATGTGCGATATGAAGAACGCAAAGGAAGAGGTATCTCAGTTCGCGTTTCGTCTCCTGTGGCAGTAGCGGATAGTCCCGCTCGTGTGCCCATTGTGAAAGTAGAGAGAAGAACTTTAAAGCGTCTTTTCTCTCCTGTATCATCTAGAGTTCTACGCGTCATGTTAGAAAACTCTAAAGAGATTTGGACTCTTAAAGCTCTATCTGAGGAGGCAAAAGCAAGCCTGAAACAGACCTTTCTTGTGGTTAATTCTTTAGATATGAAAGGATTTCTTGAAAGAAAAAGAGGCGCGATTGCTCTAACCAAATCAGCGGAATTGATTGATCTCTGGGCAGCAGACTACACTATTAAGAATAATGAGACACGGATCTTCTATTCCTTTGAAAAAAACCCTGCTGATCTTATGAAGACAATAAACCAGGTAGCGCAACATAGTAATCTGAGATACGCTTTCACTCTGCACAGTGGAACTTCATTGGTTGCTCCGTTCGTTAGAGGTATTGCAACCACTTACTTCTATATTAGTTCGAAGGAGGATCTGGATACTTGGATCAAAGCTTTAGATCTGCGAGTTGTTGAATCTGGAGGCAATGCTTATATACTCGTTCCCTATGATAGTGGTGTTTTCTACAGCGCTCAGACTATAAGGCAAATGAAGGTAGTAGGAAATATCCAGTTGTATCTTGATCTTTACAATCATCCAGCAAGAGGCCGTGAGCAAGCGGAGTTTTTGCGCGAACAGAAGATAGGATTCTAGGAGAAATCGATGGAGAAGAGGCTTCGATCCGGTTTCTTACCTGATGTTTCTGCTGCTTCCACATCAGTTCTCTTGGAATTGATGGCAATCTTGGGAGCATATCGCGATGCTTTAGTCTTGGTTGGTGGCTGGGCACCTTACTTTCTTATCGAGACCAGTAAACGACCCGACGATAAATTTGAGCACGTTGGCTCTATCGATATTGACCTGGCTGTTGATCCCAAAAAAGTTGACGAAGCCGCGTATGCGACGATCGTTGAGCTGATTAAAGAGAGGGGATATAGGGAAGCACTTGACAAAAATGGCGTGCCCAAAGTTTTTGTTTTTCAGCGCGAGGTTGAATTGTCTGATAAGAGTAAGGAGGCCATTGAGGTAGATTTTCTAGGGCCGGAATCTGGGGGTACCGGCAAGACACATCGCCATCAGAGAGTGCAGCCAGATTTAATGGTTCGCAAGATTTCAGGAGGAGACATCGTTTTCGATCATTGCTGGTGGCATAGACTGGCGGGCACTTTGCCAAACGGGTCGACAAATGATGTAGAGCTTAAGATAGCTGATGTGGTAGCTTGCCTCACCATGAAAGGCTATGTTTTAGGCGAGCGTTATGCAGAAAAGGATGCTTACGATATCTATTCAGTCATCTCTCATTACAAAGGTGGCTTCAAAGACGTAGCTCAGGAAGTTAGACCATATCTTACCAATGGGTTAGTTAGGGAAGGGATGAGGAGGATTGCTGACAAGTTCAAGACATCTGAGTCAATTGGACCAATCTGGGTAGCTGAATTCTTGGAGCCAGCTACAGAGGAGGATCGTGATCGGGTTGCTACTGATGCTTACATGAGAGTTGGAGAATTCATCAAAGAACTTGGCTTGGGTTAGGGAAAGCAGTTCGAATCTCGCCGCCGGCTCCAACAAAAATCAAGTTCAGAGCCAGTCTGATCACATTCACTATGGGAGATGAGCGTGCCCGATAAGAAGCCTGAGGAAAGCGGTCTCATCGAACGGATAGACCTTGATTCTGAAGAAATCAAAGCTCTCTTAGGGTGGTGGACCGTTATACATCGTGATATAAAAACGGCTGAGGAGCTCTTAAACATCGATTTGGATTGGTCTTTTAACCTGTCTTACAATGCGATGCTTCAGGCGTGTCTGGCTTATATGTACTCCAAAGGATATCGTCCTCGGGGAGCTGAGGTACACAAAACAGCTATAAGATTTGTTCGCAGGACCCTTAAGGGCTGGGAATCCACCATTGATCAGATTGACCAAATTAGAAAAAAGCGCCATCGTATCACTTATCAGGTGGCCGGTAGTGTTTCCAAAGAGGAAGCGAGAGCAACTTTTTCACTGGCAAAGAGGTTCACGGACGATCTTAAGGAAGTAATAAAAAGCGAAACGGCTAAGTAGGATGGGTGAACGTACGGTTGGTTCGTAAAAGAGGAGGGAGACTAATCTACTGGATAGGGATTCCTGTGGCGACGCTCGTTGGTATCTGGCTGTTAGGGACCTTACTTTTCTATTTCGGGGGGTTCAATCTCACTAGGGTATTGTCACGTCCAACGGATGCGAGACAGGCGGTGGCGAACGGGGAAACCCTTTTCAAAGAGGCTAAAGTGGTCGTCGCGGTCGGTGCACATCCAGACGACATTGAATACTGGGCGAGTGGAACGCTGGCACGATTGGTTAGAGAAAAGAAGCGCGTA
>JBAQMN010000189.1:0-7139 GCA_049302895.1 Actinomycetota bacterium
TCCAACGGGCCGAAGCAGAACTCGCAGACGTGCAATGGCTCCGCCGGATACTTCCTCTTGCATTCTCGACAAAACAAACCTTTAACATGTGCCATATTCCGTTCTCACCTCCTTTTGTTCTTAGAAAATGTCATTGCCACGCCCCGACTTGTCGGGGCGTGGCAATCTCACAATAAACAAAAACCTCCCGCCCCGTTCCTGCTTTCACAGGATTGGGACGAGAGGCTATCTTAACCTTCGTGGTACCACCCAACTTTGCCAGCGCCTCACAGCACTGGCCTCCCCGACCACGCAAGTTCTTAGTTATTCGTTATTAGTTCTTGGACTAAGAACTAATAACTACTAACCAACAACTATCTATGGTCTAGCTCTATAACGGGAGCACCCGCTTGAACTTACTTGCCTCCGCAGAATTCTGCGGGTTTCAGTTCAAAAGCTCTGAGAGCATGTTCGGCTACCTTTCGTGATACCGGCTTCCACCATACCCGGCTCGCTGAATCCTACTCAGCAGCTTACTCCCTCTCTTCACAGCCTTTCCCATATCCGATTGTCTTTAAATTTTATACTACACACCATAGCACTGTCAACACTTTTTCAGAATTCCCCCCCCAACTCCATTACCAGCTTTTTTGACAATCTTGTAAACTATAATCGAAGATTTTGCCAAGAACCCTCGACTATAGTCAAAGATTTTGGACTTTAGGTTGGAAAGATGGGGTTATTGCAAATCGGGAAACTCTTGGAAGATGCTCTTCTTTAGATTCTCGGCGAGGCAAATAATCTCAATAATTTTCCCGTCTCCCAAAACTGCACTGTTTAACTCATTTAAGATTGCAAGGTTTGATTCCAGAGCCCTTAGGGCTACCTGAGCAGAACGAACACTATCCTGAAGATCAAAAGCTCCTGATTCCTCTTCCACTCGCTCTGCATACCATTTTCCCGATAAGGCTCGATAAAGCTTCGCAGAGATGAGAGTAAGATTCCAGACTAGCTCCTCAATTCTTTCTTTGAAAGCTACCTCGTCCAGAACAACCGTCGCTAAGTCTTGTTCTAGCAACCTTGATGTCTCCTTTCTAAATTTTTCTGATAGTCGGACCAAAGGAAAAGTCTCTGGGAGTGGCGGCGACTCTACCCTATCAAGGTCTTCTTCACTCAAGGAAATACCCTCTTCAAGAGCTATTTTTTCGAGCAAGTCTACTGCGTCCTGCAAAGACTGCGCCACATCCTGCCCTAATGTTGCTAAATCACCAGGATCGTTTCCATTCCCTACCTTCTCGAGTTTTCTGACTGACTCCCCAGTAGCCACTGGACACGCCAGAGAATCGCCACATTTTTCACACCGATAGTTACAATAATTAAAAGGGAGTGGTGTAAATTTTTCTGGCATTTTCAATGCTTCCTCATAATAAAGAGGTACTTGAAACCTCGAAGGTATAAATTAAATTCTCTGGCTCGTCGGTGCCACAAGGTAGTGTTAGAAGTTTGATTTCTACGAGTAACGCAGATGATATCTATGGTGTCAAAGTACCTAGTCAGTCTCTCATACAGCTTGATGCCCACAGGGATAAATCCTGTTTTCTTTCTCCAATGGTCGCCAATTAACCAAGCCGTTACTTGACCTGGTTTGAGAATTCGGCAGATCTCTTTGGCTACTTTTTCTAACTCGTCAAGGAATTCTTCCTTCTCACACGAGATTTTGCCAATGCAATCAGGATGATCTGAATACTTCACATTATCTGAGTAAGGAGAATCAATAAAAACAAAATCGACTGAGTTATCATCGAGGGGAATGTGCCGAGCATCATTTTGGATTATATCGTCTCTGTAAGAGACTATATCATAACCAATAACTCTTCTTCCCTCTTCTTTAGCAACATCGATAGTAGTTCCACTTCCACACATTGGATCAACAACTAGATCTCCTGGCTTAGTGTAACGCTGAAGTAAGTTCCAAATTATACCAGCTGGAGTGACACCATTAAATTTATTGTCACCCTTCGGAGTTTTCCCGTAGCTCTGTTTGGGAAAATCCCATAGGGTCGTCGATTCGATCTCCATGCACTTGGTCACTTTGCTCGCTAACCACCGTTCTCTAATAGTTTTTTCAGGTCTGGTATAAGTTTGTCGAATTCCTTGATTTTTCCTTCCTCTGGGATACTTTTCATTACATAAGCTCCATTGGTATCGTAATTAATTATATATTTGAGTTTTGCCTGCTCCTTTGTTCTTCTCTTCTTTGGCTGGAAATCATTGTCCTTGTCTATCGTTACATAGTATACTTTTATGTCACTTCCCATCTCTCTGAATTTCAGCTTCCAGTACCCTGTTTGAGCTATGCGCTCTCTCGCAGATGCCTTGGACGAAATGATTGCAACCACCTTCAAATCTTGGGTCTTGAAGATCACCAGATCAACGTCGGGTTCCACAGCACCTGCTTCAGACATCACCTTTACCTGGTCGAATATTCTGTCGTACTTCACTCCCAGAGCCTTCTTACTCATTGCTGAAATCTCGAGACCAAGAGTCTCGACTGCCTCCGCAAGCAGATCATCGAACACATATTTTGTGAGTTGCTCAAGCAAGTTCCCTACCGTTGGTTTTAGGGATTGGCCAACATCTAAACCCTTAGCACGTTTCTCCTCTTCAATTTTTGGCTGGATTTCGTCGAGAATCCTTGCAATTTGCTTGTAGGTCTTATTTCCGTACCTCTTCTTATATTCCTCGTAGACAGGCAATACCAAGTTTTGGAAGTAGTATTCGCTCTTTGTTTCGCTCACGTGTTTATCCTTTCTCCATTATTAAAATATATTCATATGGGTAGGCAAGAGTCTTGTTATGATTGCTTGAGGCCGTAAATCTCCCCGTCAAAGGATCCCTAGTCTGCGGAAGAATTTTAGATGGAATTAGACGTTTAATCACCTTATGGATTCTAAAGCCCAGATTTTCCATCTGCTCAGCAAACACTTGAGCATTTGGCACATCAATCTTTTTAAAAGCAGTGTTGCCAATGACAATGCAAGCTTTACCACCAAGCTTTAAGTATCTGTGCATTTCTTTAAAGCACTCTCTCATTTCTGAGAAATAGGTTGCTACCTCTGCGTCTTTTCCTGTTTTGTTTTCCCTCAGATTCGTAACTGCTTCTTCGCCAATTTCGCTGTCAATTAGTATTTGCTCTTTTCCATTATGTGCGCTGCCAATAAATATCTTACGAAATTCAGCCACTTCATGGGCGTATTCGAACCAAAGAGCCGTTAATTGGTGTAGATCGGCATATTCGTAAGAAGTAACATACGGAGGTGAGGTAACAACCAAGGTAACTGAATTGTCTTCAGCTGGAACTGTTCGCGCATCTTCGCATAAAGGAATACTTGGAATTTCTAAAGTACTGTTTGCTTTGAGAAGCTGCCAAAAATCAGTATTCTTGTGAACCATAATTTTGGCGCGCCTTATGAAGGTATCGTAAGCGTTCGGAATGATCTTTTTGAAGTCACGTGTGGGTTTTGTGCTTTTCATCAACCAAATTGAACAATTCTTAAGGATGTGAGAAAATCCACAAAGCAAAAACGTTCTAACGTCTTCATTGTCAATCTTTTTTATCTCAGAATAAATAACTCCAAGCTCTTCTTTCGATTGAGGAGTAAACCAATAGTCTATCCGTTTATGAGCAGGCCCTTCAGGAGCTGACTCCTCTTGAATTAGCTCGAATAGAGCAGGTTCTCTTTTAGAGCTCTCTTTATCTTTAAAATTCCGTAGTTTCCGGACTAAGTCGGTAAAGTAGCTGTCTAAAACTGAAGGTTCTATCGCTGTAACCTTTGCTTTTGCAATTAAGGCCGCCACAGGATTTATGTCAACCCCAACTGAAGGTCTTCCGAGTACCTTTGCCTCTACTAAAGCAGTTCCTGATCCCATAAATGGATCAACTACCAAATCGCCAGAACTCGAAAGCTCTCGAATTAGACGATTAGCGAGCTGAGGAATAAATTTAGCAGGATAACGATGGTAACCATGGGTAATATAGGTGGTGTCTTTTTGTGTATAACCCTCAAATGTCCAAGATTCGTCAAAAGTAAGAGAATTAAAATAACTAATGATCCTACTAGTCGAGCTTTCAGTCTCCGACTTATTGACGAATTGGGTTTTCATGCTCCCCTTTCGGACATCAAAGTTGATTACAGTTTCCTTCATTTTACACTTTCCCGCATTAGTTCGCTCGCTCAGTAAAATAACGGTAGGCTTTTCTTCCCTGAGTGGGTAAAATCTTCATGCCACTACTTTATCTTACTCTTCGCAAAGCTTGTTGCCAGCCGAAGGCTCCCTTTGAAACGAACTGTATCTTGTCTGACGGTATATCTTCATCTGGAAATGAATCGAATAACCTCTCAATTCTTGCCTCGACTGTGGGCTTAGAGAAAATCGTTTCCATTTTTTGGCAAGACCCCTCAAGCTCACTCTTCGGAGTTCCTGATTATGAATCCACTTGTTAAGATGCTGCTTAAGATACTCCAGAACTTTTTCTTTGGCACCCATCCCGCTACTCATCCCCTCCTCACTGCTATAGATCGTATTCTACGCCAAGTTTATCACAATATTAAGCACGCTTATAACAGTTAACAATCTGCGTTGCTGAACTGATTTTAGCAAACATGTGTTCGGATCTCAATAGATTTGCTTAAATTTTTGTATTTAGCGGTAGATTTCGCGGCGGTGGCCGACCCTCAAAATAACAATCTCCTCGCCTAGGGTCAAAAATCACCCGAAATCGCCTAAATCGACTCGTCTAGTACCGCGTGTTATAATGTTAACTGACCATATGGGAGGCAAATATGATTAAAAATAGCAAGGTTTGGGAAGAATTTGAAAGGGAACTGATCAAAAAAGAGAGGCTTAGCTACAAGGAGGCACTGAAAATATTTGAAGGCCTCTGGGAAGAAGGAAACGCTTTAGGAGTCCTGCCTCCCTCTGATGCTCTTGAAGGAATCGAAGTTGATATTCAAATAGCCAAGATTCTCAACTCATGTTCCAAGAACTCTTAAAGAGCATTGCTAAAGCTCTCAGTGACCGCCGGATGCCCTATATGATTATAGGAGGGCAGGCTGTCTTGCTTTATGGGGAACCCAGACTCACCAGGGATATCGATGTAACAGTGGGGGTTAATTTCGAGAAACTCCCACTCCTTCTCGAAGTCGCAAGAAAAGCCAACCTTCAAATCCTATCTGAAAAACCAGAAAACTTTGTCAAAGAAACGATGGTTTTGCCCACCAGAGAAGAAAAAAGTGGCATCCGAGTGGATTTCATCCTTTCCTTCACCCCCTACGAAAAGCAGGCCATTGAAAGAGCTAAACCTGTTCATATAGAAGAGACCAACGTATATTTTGCCTCTCCAGAAGATGTGATAATCCACAAGATTTTTGCTGGTAGACCAAGAGACCTTGAAGACATCAAAGGAATTCTGATTAAACAATCTGAAATTAATGATGACTATATTGAAAATTGGCTTAAGCAATTTGATCAAACTTTTTCAGGTAAGAATTTTCTTGAGACCTTCGAGAAACTTTTGGAAGAAACCAAGGAGAGTTAACGGTAGATTTCGCGGCGGTGGCCCACCCGCAAGATGACAATCTCCTCGCCCACCAGGTCAAAGATCACCCGGTAGTCGCCTATTCGGAACCGGTATTCGCCGATTTGGGAGTCGATTAATTTTGTAGAATGATCCAATGGTGACAGAACCAGCTTCTCCAGGGCCTTCTTTAGACGTCGCTTGGCAACTATATCAAGTTTTTTAATGTCCTTAACAGCTCTATCGGTGTAGACGAGCCGGTAGGACACTATAGCTCCCCAAATACCTCTTCGTGACTGAAAATACGCCCAGCTTCATAATCGGCTCGGGCTTCTTTGATGCTCTTCAGATATTCGGGGCTTGTCGCAGCTAAGAGATCCTCAAAAAAATCCAGATTTACCAGAGCAGATACGGGCCGCCCTTTTTTAGTCACAATAAAATAGTCTTTACCTTTAGAAACCTCTTTCAATACATCAGCCAGATGGTCGCGTAGTGTCGTCGCTTTAACAATTTGAGCCATAACCCTCAACTCCCCAATTAAAATCTACATTTTAAATGTACAGTATAAGTTACCATTTGTCAATCAACAACGAAAAACTTCTTGGAAGTTCATTTCCTTTCACTCCTTATGTACTCAGCCAGAGTGACTACGTGGGAGATGCCGCGGGTTTTCTTAGCTGCTTCTTCGTCGGCTGTAACCAGACGGAGGTCCTCAAGATCAGCTAAGGCGACAAAGTAGGAGTCGTAGATGGCTAACTTGCACTCCATGCTGGTTTCCACAGCTACATGCAAGCAGTTCAAGTCGAAATCTGAAATTGTCAGACCGAGAGCCGCCAAAGCCTCCAGATAGCGGTTTATTTGGTCGGCGCTATAGAGCCTACTCGAAATCAACGCATTAGCTACTTCGTAGAACGCAAGGTCTGGAACCAGAACGGCAATTTCACCATCAATGGCTTTATTGAGGATCTCTAGTGCCTCGTTCGAATCTGGCTCCTCGAGGTACCACTTGACGAGGACGCTCGAATCCAGAACTAAACTCTCCCTCGCTGGGTCACTTGGCAAGTCGATATCTCCACTTTTTGATAATCTCTGCGCCACTGATGCCCTTACCAGCGCTTAATCTGCGTGCCTCGTCTATGAGTCGCACAGCCTCAATCGCGCGCGCTTTCCGCTCTTGCTCTTCCCGACGCTGTGCTAAGTAGACACGGAGTGCATCGCGAACCAATTCGGCCCGCGAACGGTGGTCTTGCTTCGCTTCTCGGTCAATTTCTTTTAAGAGTGGATCAGGAACGGTTATTATTATTCGCGACATTCTGGCTCACCTCTATCAGTTTGATATCATATGTATATCACATCATTTAGCTTCTGTCAAGTGATGGTTGCGCCGCCGAGGAGGAGGTCGTCCTGGTAGAAGACGACGGATTGGCCGGGGGTGATGGCAAATTGAGGCTGATCAAAGAGCACTGCGACTCGGCCATCTGGAAGTGGCGTGACGGTGGCAGGAGAGTCGGGCATGTTGTAGCGGATTCGGGCCATGGCTCTGATGGGTTCGGTTGGAGCCCCGCCTGAGATCCAGTTGACG
>JBAQMN010000190.1:0-5586 GCA_049302895.1 Actinomycetota bacterium
CTACAGAGCCTGGAGTCGATCCAAAGGCCAACCTCTAGAGGTCGGCCCCTACAAAGTACACGTGATACCCGTAGGGGCGGACGTCTCTGTCCGCCCAATGAAAAGTCGACCTAAAGGTCGACCTCTACAAGGTCTGTTCTCTGGGAGTCGACCTAAAGGTCGACCTCTACAGAGTCTTTTCTTCGTCAACCGCAGCTAACTTTGGTGCTCGCTTTTGATTCTGCCCTACCACCCTTTTGACGGCTATGATAACGTCTTCCACATCGTCCTCTGTCATCTTTGGATACAGCGGCAGAGAGAGTATGCAGTCGTAAACCTGCTCGGTTACCGGAAAATCTCCTCGCTTTAGGTCGAAAGTCTGCTGGTAATACGGGTGTAGGTGCAGAGGAATGAAGTGAACGCTGGTTCCGATGTTCTCCGCCTTGAGAGCCTCGATGAATTCCCCTCGATCAATCTTGAGAAAGTCCGAATTTATCAGAATCGGGTAAAGGTGCCAGGCGTGCTTGACATACTGCCTCGTTTTTGGCGTCTCAATCTCAGGCATCTCGCCAAAAGCCCGGTCGTACATGGAGACGTACTGCTCTCTCTTTTTCTGAAAATCATTGAGCTTAGCAAGTTGGTGAAGGCCGAGAGCCGCCTGGATATCGGTCATGTTGTACTTGTATCCGGGATAAAGAACCTCGTAGTACCAGGAACCTTTCTCGGAATAGCGCGACCAGGCGCCGCGGCTCAAACCGTGAAGCGAAAGCATTCTCAGTTTTTCCGCTAATTCTTTATCGTCGGTGGTGATCATCCCACCTTCAGCGGTGGTCAGATTCTTAGTCGCGTAAAAGCTGAAGCATGTCAGATCACCAATGGTGCCGATCTGCCTCCCTTTGTACTCTGCTGAAGGGGCATGAGCGGCGTCCTCGATGATTAACAAATCGTGCTCCCGAGCAATCTCTACGATCTCGTCCATATCGCAAGGGTGTCCCCCATAGTGAACAGGGATGATTGCTCTGGTTTTGTCAGTGATTTTTCGACGCACTTCGTCAGGATCTATGTTGAAAACGTCGCCAGTGATGTCTGCAAAAACGGGGGTCGCTCCGGCGTGAACAATGACGTTGGCAGTGGCACAGAAGGTAAAGGGGGTGGTGATGACCTCGTCTCCCTCCCCAACGCCCGCCGCAACGAGGGAGAGATGGAGAGCCGCTGTGCAAGAGTTAACGGCGATGGCATACCGGCAACCCAGAGCCTCTCTGAATTTCTCTTCGAACTCTTTTGTCTTGGGCCCGGTGGTGATCCATCCGGATTTGAGGGAATCAACAACCTCCCTTATCTCGTCCTCCTCGATCAGAGGCAGAGCAAAAGGAAGAAAGGTGTCTCGCATGTTACCTCCTGAAAAGCCGACCTGAAGGTCGGCCACTACAAATTAGATAGAGCCGACCTAAAGGTCGACCTCTACAGGACTCTTGTAGTGGCGGACCTTTAGGTCCGCTTTGTTTGTGATTAACCGCACTATTTTACCACTTCTTGGTAGATTTTGTCCAGTTTATCCACAGCCTTGGACCAGTTGTAATTTCGCTCCACCAGCTTGTGGCCGCGACCTGAAAACTCGCGTCTCAAGTCTTCATCAAGGAGTAATTTCACGACAAGGGAAGCGAATTCCTCCGGATCGTCGGAGACAAGGACGTCCTGATCAGACCTGGCGTTTATCCCTTCCAGAGCCTTAGAGGTGGCGACTACCGGCAGGCCCATGGCCATCGCCTCGAGGATCTTGATCGGAAGACCAGTGGCTGCCCGCAGAGGGCAGACAAAGACGCTGGCCGCAGATACATAAGGACGCACATCGGGGACGAATCCCGTCACTGTAACACTTTTGTCATGGGACATTCCCCGAATTCCTTTGGGGGGATTTCGCCCGACAACATATAACTCAACATCAGGCACCTTAATCCGTATTAACGGAAAAATGTGCTCGTAGAAGTAGATAATGCCATCGTAGTTTGGGAAATAGCTCATCGTTCCAGTGAAAATTAGCCGGTGCGGATTATATTTAAGCACCTCATAACGAGCGGAGCCTGGGCCCGGGAAGTAGTCGAGGTCGACACCATTTGGAACGACTTCGATAGTTTGCGAGACCCTAAAGTCCCGATCCGAACCTTGTGAGTAAGATAGAATGGCATCCTTGTCAACGGCAGAAACTACAAGACTGCGGTCAAAATCCGCCGGAATTCTTCCTTCATAATTCTTCACCTTCATTTTTTCGACCCAGTAAGCAGGGGAAAGCAGATCGCGACGGTATTTCAAAAATCTCTCATAGTTCAAGGTTATGGAATCGCATAGGTCAAGCACCTTCGGTATCTCCACGTATTTTGCGGCGTATGGAGCCATTCTGAACAAGTGTACATGAATAAGATCAGGCTTTTCCTCTTTAACAAGGCGGGAGACTATCTTGGTCATGCGCGGGGAGGAGTAATAGAAAACCTGAAAGGGTACGGAGGAGAAGAGGTGGAATAGGCAGTTCAAGTAGGACCTTTTTTTGTCGAGGGGTGCCGTCTCCACTCGAGAGCAATGTTTTTCGACCTCCGGGATAAACTTAAGCTCACTCTCTTCGATGAAAGAGGCGAGAAGAATCTCGTGACTTTTGGAGAGATGCTTGATGAAGTTGAACGTGCGGATCCTATCACCCCTGTTGGGAGGATAGGGGAACCTGGATGTCAAAAAGAGTATTTTCACTCGGGTGGGTCACCCTCCCCTCACCCCTCCCCTTAAGGGAGGGGAATGCCTTCTCGACTCGCTTCGCTCGCTCGAAGAATATTTAGTCGCTCGCTCGAATCAAGTTTTCTCAGCACCAAAGCACATTTTCAAAACCTTGAGATACATATTCCGCTTCGTCACGGCCCAGCGCACGCCGAAGGACGTAGCCATCATCGTTTTCAAAACAAGTTGAGCCAGACGTCCTCGATGTTTTGTGAAGAAATACAGCCGACTCCGGTAGTGCTCGACAAAAGCCCTCTCGTCACCGCGACCGCTCTCTCCCACGTGGTGCAGAACCTGGACATCGGGCAAGTAGTAGACCTTGAGGCCGGACATCTTCATCCGGATGCACCAGTCCATATCCTCCATGTACATAAAGAAGTTTTCGTCAAGGAGACCAATCTTATCAATTACCTCCCGTCTCACCAGTAAGCAGGCGCCGCTTAGACAGTCGACTTCGCGGGGGCCTTCTCCTTCTTCGTAAGTCTGAAGGTAGGTCCGGACCGTTCTTCCCAGGAAACGTCCGGCGGCATAATAGACTTTTCTCCTCGCCGCGGTGGTAGGAAGGATTTTCTTCGCCCTGAATAGATGTAAAAACTCGGTCAAGAGGTTGGGAAAGAAATCAACAGACGGCTGAGCGGTTCCGTCGGGATAAATGAGACGAGGCCCGACCGCGCCGGCCTGGCTATGGTCATCCATGAATTTAAGCATAGACTTCAGAGCAGTTCTATCAATTTCGGCGTCGCTGTTAAGAAGCATTAGATACCGTCCCCGTGCTTCCTTTATGGCCTGATTATTCGCGGCCGCGAAGCCCTTATTATGGTCGTTCTCTATCAATTTGACCTGTGGATAGTTCTTTCTGACTTCGCCTGCGCTGTCATCGGTGGAAGCATTGTCAACCACAAAAACCTCAAAGCGCTGCGTGACTTGATCCTGAAAGATAGACTTGAGGCTCTTCGCCAGGAAATCTCTGGCATTGTAGTTTACGATGATTATGCTAAGATCTAACATTTTCTCTTCCAAGTCTACGGCACGTAAAAGCGGAGTTCAGGATGGATTATAGGTAGGAATCATTTTCCTCAGCTTCTGATCCATCGCCTCTAACTGGTGGTTCACGGTGAGAGTTCTAAGCTCGTCCAGGTCTTTCAGGAATTGTTTTCCGTCCAGGTCCTTCTCCTGCACAACAAAGACCTTTTGGTGGTCGGTTCTTACCAGCTTCTCGTCTTTTCCCACCAGTTCCTCGGTAATCTCGTCGCCCGGGCGAAGCCCAACAAACTTAACAGGAATGTCCACGTCTGGTTCGAAGCCGCTCAGCTTAATCAGATTTCGAGCCAGGTCCACGATTTTAACCGGCTCTCCCATATCAAGCATATATATCGCTCCGTTCTGGCCGTCGGCCGCCGCCTGGATCACTAACTGGCACGCTTCAGCCGTGGTCATGAAGTAGCGGGAGACGTCGGGATGGGTCACGGTCACAGGCCCTCCCTTGGCAATCTGTTCCTGAAACAAGGAGAGCACACCACCCTGGCTGCCGAAGACGTTTCCGAACCGGACGGCAACGAAACAGGTTCCGCTCTCCTTCCCCCAGCTTCTAAAGAAGAGTTCCGCCACTCGCTTGGATACGCCCATTACTGTAGTCGGATTGTTCGCTTTATGACTGGAGATGAAGACAAACTTCTTTACTCCCTGGCGAGAAGCGATTTTGGCAAGATCGACGGTGCCGAAGATGTTTGTTTTAATGGCTGGAACCGGGTTTAGCTCCATCAAGGGAACGTGCTTGTGGGCAGCAGAGTGAAAAACAACTGTCGGATGGTATTTCTCAAAAACGAAGTTAACATCGCTGGAATCCTGGATATTGACGATCAGAGGAACAACATTCACATCAGGAAACTCTTTCCTGAGCTTAGCCCGCACCTCATCCAGACCTCCTCCAGCCTGATCTAAAGCAATAATGGAGGCCGGTTTGAATCTGGTAATCTGACGGCAGAGCTCCTGGCCAATGGATCCTCCGGCTCCGGTGACAAGCACCGTTTCGTCCTTCAGGTACGATGCCACCTCGTCAAGATTTATCTTAACCGGCTCTCTTCCCAGGAGATCCTCCACTCTGACGTCTCTGATCTGGCTGAGATTTATGCTGCCGTTCAACAGTTCGAATACACCGGGCAGTGTCTTACATCGGACTCCAGCCTCTTCGCACAGGCTGACGGCTTCACGAATGATCTTACTCGGAGCAGAGGGGATGGCGATGACAACCTCCTCCACCTCATACCTTTTAGCCAGGTCAGAAATGTCTTTTCTTCCCCCCAGAACCTCGATGCCGTGAATGCGCATTCCCCGCTTGGCCGGATCATCATCCACAAAGCCCACCGGCTCATACTCCATATCAGGGTGTTTGTACATCTCCCGGACAATTATCTCACCAGCATCGCCCGCACCAAAAATCAGCACCGGTCTGGATCCACTTAAAATGCTCCGGTGATGCCTCATCTCGTAGATGCTGCGCACGCCGAAGCGAACTCCGCCCACCAGAAGCAGAGTGAGAAGAGCATCTATCACTATAACCGAGCGCGGAAAACCAGTTCTTTGGATATAAAATAGCAGGATAACAATGGCCAGAGAGCTGATGGCGACGGCTCTTAAGAGCGTGTTCAACTCCTTCATGCTCACGTATCGCCACATTCTTTCGTAGAGACCGCTCAGGTAGAAGGTTCCTATCTTGACAATAATAATGGCCAGAATTGTCCCTCTTAAGATATCCCAGTCAGCAGCGGGGATCGAGGCTTCAAACCTGATGAGGAATGCCAGAAGAAGTGCCGCCGTCACTAAAACAATGTCCGTTAGAATCTG
>JBAQMN010000191.1:0-6563 GCA_049302895.1 Actinomycetota bacterium
TGCCTCGGCTACCGTGTGAACTCCCTACGAGTTTTGTCGACCTAAAGGTCGACCTCTACATTTTTGTAGTAGTGGCGGACCTTTAGGTCCGCTTCTATCTTTAAAATTAGATTCCCCTCCCTTGAGGGGCTGGGGGAGGAATAAGTACACCTACTCGTTAGCGCCTATTTTGAGTCAACAGCGTCCAAGCTCTCACAAAGTATTCTATCCCGGAGGCTACAGTCAGCACCACTGCAATGGTTACCAAGGTACCCTCAATGAGCAGGCCGAATCGCAGTGCAGGTAATCTAAATATTATCACAACAATAGCTAAGATTTGGGAGAGGGTTTTTAGCTTGCCCCACTGGCTTGAGGCAATAGTGATATTTTTTGCGGTGGCGGCCATTCTCAGGCCCATCACAGCGAATTCCCGCCCGATGATTACCATGGCGATCCAGGCAGACAGACGTCCCAGGCCAACCAGGCTTATTAAGGCGGCAGAAACGAGAAGCTTATCCGCTAAAGGATCCAGGAACTGGCCGGCCATGGTTATCTGTCCCTTTGCGCGGGCGACGTATCCGTCGAGGGTGTCCGTCAGAGCGGCCAGGGAGAATACAACCCCGGCGATGACTGCGCCCCAGCGCAAACTTATTGACAGGAAGTCCAAAACACTCCTGGAAAGAAGAAAAACCATAAAAACGGGAATGAGAAGGATGCGAATCAGCGTGATCTTGTTCGGCAAATTCAGCATATAGCTCCTATGGTGTCACTTCGCCTTCCTTGATTCCCTCAGGGGTGAAGGTCTTTTTGACGACGTCGCCCGTCTGATTTAGAAGACCCAGGTCTGTCCCGTTGAAGATAGCTTTGATTCTCTTGCCGCTGGCGGCATAGAGATAGATTGTCTTTTCCGCGTGCCACTTCTGGGTTTCTCCCACCTTCAGGGTTCCTGAGAAGACCCGGTTGCCATCAGTTGTGACCTCCATCCAGCAGTCACTGTCCACAACAGTTATGGTCAGATCTACTCCCGCCGGTGGCGGTGGAGGAGGCGTCGGTTTGGGTGTCTCACTTCCTTGCGGGGATTTTTCCTTCTCGGGAGCAACTATCGGTTTTAGTTTTGGAGGCTTTTGCTTGGGAATGCTGGTCCACCAGCCCAGGTATCCGAGAACTATTAAAGCGGCAGCGGCGATGATACCAACAACAAGCCATTTTGACCTTGGTTTCTTTACCAGGTCTCGAGCGAGAGGCTCTTCCTTTTCTGCCAGGGAGACCTCTTCGGGCAATCCCTTGGCTTCCCGTTTGTACTGGGCGATCAGGGCTTTGCCGTCGATTCCCAGAGTTTGAGAATAGAGACCGAGGAATCCCCGGGCGTATGCCTCACCAGGGATTTTCTCGAAATCGTTGTTCTCTAAGGCGATGATATATTTCGGATTGATTCTGGTTTTCTTGTGGACATCCTCGATGGTCAGGCCGAGTTCGTTTCGCTTTTCTGTAAGTATCTCTCCAACCGATGCCACCTAAATCATCTCCCTGGCATCTTTGAATTACGGACTACTTTGTGCGGGCTGGAAAGCCCCGCCTCCTCAGCTTAGATATTGTCGGTTGCCTTGGACGCTTTGATCCTTTCGAATTCTTCCTCGCTTAATAGAACGGCCCGGGGTTTGCTCCCATCATAACCACCTACAACACCCTTTTCTTCCAGAGTGTCGATGATCCTGGCGGCACGAGAGTAACCGATACGAAGGCGTCGCTGGAGCATGGAGATTGAGGCCAACCCCGTTCTCACCACGAGCTCCAAGGCCTGATCGAGCAGAGGATCGACATAGTCGATAGATCGAAAGGTGGGCCCCTCTTCCTTAAGAAGCTCCTCGTTATAGGTGGGTCCCCGCTGTTTGCGAATAAAGCTGACCAGTTGCTCGATCTCCTTTTCGGTTACAAAGGCCCCCTGAACCCTTTTTGGCTTGGCGGATCCGGCGGGAAGATAGAGCATGTCTCCTCGCCCGATAAGCTTTTCGGCGCCGGCCATATCCAGAACGACCCGGGAGTCTATCTGGGAAGCCACCTCAAAGGATATTCGGGAAGGTATGTTCGCCTTTATTAAGCCCGTGATAACGTCCACCGATGGCCTCTGGGTCGCTACCACCAGGTTAATGCCTACCGCCCTGCCCATCTGAGCCAGTCGACAGATAGCCCCTTCAACCTCGGCCGGAGCGACCATCATAAGATCTGCCAGTTCGTCAATGACGATGACGATGTAAGGGATTTTGTCCTGTTTGTCGGCTGTAGACTGGTTGTATAATTCTATGTTTCTCATTCCCGCTTCGGCCAGAAGCTTAAACCGGTCCTCCATTTCCTTGACAGCCCACTTCAGAGCCATGGCGGCTTTCCTGGGATTGGTCACCACGGGAGCCAAGAGATATGGAATGGCATTGTAATGAGAGAGCTCGACCAGCTTGGGATCGATAAGAATGAGTTTCACCTGGTCGGGATGGGAGAAAAACAGCATTGAGGAGATGATGGCGTTCATACAGGTAGTCTTGCCTGAGCCGGTAGCTCCCGATATGAGAAGATGAGGCATGCTCGCTATGTTGGCCAGGACGGGAGTGCCGGCGACATCCTTTCCCAGACCCACCATCAGGGGGGCGGCCAGCTTCTGAGCTTCCTGGGTTTTGAGCACATCTCCCAGAGTGACCAGCTCTTTATCCTCACTTGGAACCTCGATTCCGACGACTGATTTCCCGGGAACCGGCGTTAGGATTCGTACATCCGGAGAGGCCAAAGCGACGGCGATGTCGTCGGCCAGACCGACCACCCGATTGACCTTAACTCCGGAACCGAGCTGAATCTCAAATCTGGTCACTGTTGGACCCCGCGTAACCTTGCTAACCACCGCATCGACACCGAAGTCGTGAAGGGTTCTCTCAACCACCTTAATGCGCTCGTTTAAGCTTTTCCTGTAGAATCGCTCCTTCGTCGAGCTCGAAGTGATCAGGATGTCCAGCGGCGGGAACTGGTAAGTTTGATCCTGAAGTCCCTCTATCGGAAGGGAGGGCTGGGTTACCTCTCCCTCTTTTGTAGCCACGGTTTCAGTTATTCTCTCAGTCACGCCCGGCCTGATTGAAGAGACGACGGGAGAAGGCTTCTTTGCTTCTGATGCAGGTGTGAACTCAGCCGCCGGCTGGCCTTTTCTAGTTCGAATCCCGGCCAATCTATCCCTCGCTACGCCGAATAGGTTCACCACCGCCTGACCAATAGAAATCTGAGCCGTGATTATGATTCCGACGAGGAGGGCGGCGGAAAACAGGATATAGGCTCCGACCGAACCCAACGGACGGGAAATGGCGTAGCTTATCACCGCTCCCACGTAGCCTCCAAATTGTCGGACTGTTTGGGGATCAAAGGGTTTCGAGGCAATCCCCAGGTGGACCAGGGAAATGAAAGAGAGGAAAATGATTGCCAGACCGGCTCCGGTAGTTGGAATGAAGTATCGCCAGCGCTCGACAAAGAATGTTAGAGCCCAGGAGGCGAGCACAACGGGGATCAAATTCCACCCCACGCCCACCATGGTCCTCATTGATTTGTTTAAGAAGGTTCCTACAAAGCCGCCGTAACCAACAATGCTGGCCAGGAAGAATAGGGCGGCGGCAAAGAGAGCGATGCCATAAATCTCTTTGAGCTGGCTTTCCTGGATGAAAATCTTTCGTTTGGTCATAACCTGCCACCCGTTATCTTTAGCCGGCGCGGACTGTCTTTTATTATAACTCTATCAGGACGGTCATAACCATGGGGCGGCGTCGCGTTTTCTCATAGAGATAGCGGCGTAGCGAATCTCTGATGTGGCTCTTAAGAAGGGCATCATCGACGATTCCCTCCTCGGCGCAGAGATCAAGAGCCTCTCTCACGCGCACTTTGGACTCCTCGATTAAGCCTTCGATCTCCTGAGGATAGATGAATCCCCGGGAGATAACATCAGGTCCGGCCAATATCTCACAATTTTGCCGGTTAATAGCTGCCACCACAATGAAAACACCGTCTTTGGAGAGACGCCGTCTGTCTCTTAAGACCACGTCACCGATGTCTCCGACTCCGAGACCGTCTACAAACATCGCTCCTGCTGAGACTTTGCCGTGTTTCTCCCCTTTTCCGTTGCTGAACTTTAAGACGTCCCCGTTTTCTGCGATCAGAATGTTGTCGGCGGGGATTCCAATGTTCTCAGCCAGGCCCGCGTGGTGCATCAATTGCCGGTATTCGCCGTGAATCGGGATAAAGTACTTGGGGTGGACCAGATTGAGCATCAGTCTCAGCTCTTCCTGAGCGGCGTGGCCGGATACGTGGACACCCGATTCCTCTTCGTAGTAAACCCTTGCTCCGATCTTGAAGAGTTGGTCGATGGTGCGAGAGACCGATTTTTCGTTACCGGGGACCGGGGTGGCGGACAAGATCACGGTGTCGCCCGGAATCAAGGTGACGTGTTTGTGATCGTGGGAGGCCAGACGCGCCAGAGTAGACATAGGCTCTCCCTGGCTGCCGGTGGCCAGAATGACTATTTTGTTGGGAGGATACTCAGAGATCTCATGCAGGCCGATCATGGTTTGGGGTGGAATATGCAGATACCCAAGTTCTGAGGCGATACTGACGCTGTCGCGAATGCTCCTTCCCGAAATGGCCACCTTCCTCTTGTTCTCATAGGCGACGTTTATGATCTGTTGGATTCGGTGGATGTGAGAAGAAAAGCAGGCGACAACGATTCGCTGCTTCGCTATTTTAAACACACTGTCCAGAGCGCGGCCAACCGTTCTCTCGGTGGGCGTGTAGCCGGGAATCTCAGCATTGGTGCTGTCGGAGAGGAAAACAAGAACGCCTCGCTGCCCCAGGGCAACAAATTTGTCAAGCTCCGTCAGTTTTCCGTCCATGGGTGTTTGATCCAGCTTGAAGTCGCCCGAGTGGACCACAAGCCCCTGGGGAGTTTCGATGGCGATTCCCACTCCGTCGGGCACGCTGTGGTTCACTCGCATGAAAGAGAGCTTAAAGGAATCGACGGTGACGCTTTTAGAAGGATCGATTTCGTGCAGAGTGACATGGGGAAGCAACCGGTGCTCGTCCAGCTTCTGTTTAGCCAGGCCGAGGGTCAGTCGCGTGCCATAAACCGGAACGTTGATCTCTTTCAAGACGTACGGAAGCGCTCCGGTATGGTCTTCATGCCCGTGTGTTAGAAAAATAGCTTTAACCTTGCGGCGATTCTTGATCAAGTACGAAAAGTCGGGAAGGACAAGGTCGATGCCGGGCATGTCCTCATCCGGGAACATCAGACCGGCATCGATTACGATAATACTTCTTTCGTCCTCAACTACTATCATACTCTTGCCGATTTCCCCGCCGCCGCCGAGGAGAATTATTCTAAGCATATATCAACTCCATTTGTCTAAGAACCTTACTGATCTTCTCCTTTTCTTCTTCTGTGGCCGGAACGAGAGGAGATCTAACGCCCCCAACCTTTCTTCCGACCAGATTCAGGGCTGCCTTAACTGGCACGGGATTAGAGGTTACAAAGAGAACTTTAAAAAGAGGCATCAGCTTCTGGTGCATGTCCAGAGCTCCCTTAACGTCTCCGTTTTTGTAGGCGGTAATCATCTCCTGCATCTCTTTTCCGACGAGATGGGAGGCGACGCTGATCACGCCGTCCCCCCCCAGGCAAACGATGGGAAGGGTCAGGAAATCCTCGCCGCTGTACATATAGAAATCATCGGGAGTCTCCTTGACGATCCTGGCTACCTGTTCCAGGTCCCCACTCGCCTCTTTGACGCCTACGATGTTTTCTATCCTGGACAGAGCGATGATGGTGTCTGCGTCCACGTTCTTGCCGGTGCGGCCTGGAATGTTATACAGGATGAGCGGCAGCGTGGTGCTTTCGGCGACGCTCTTGAAGTGGTGGAAGAAGCCCTGCTGGGAGGGTTTGTTGTAGTATGGAGCTACCTGAAGACTCACATCGACTCCCGCCTTTTCAGCCTCTTTGGTCAGGTGGATAGCCTCGTGGGTTGAGTTACTGCCGCTTCCGGCAATCACGCGCGCTCTTTCTCCGACTGCGCTTCTGACCGCTTTGTAGAGCTCAAGAGATTCCTCCATGGTCAGCGTGGACGCCTCCCCGGTGGTTCCGGTAACAACCAACCCCTCGGATCCGTTTTCAACAAGGAAGTTAGCCAGTTCTTGAGCGGCGTCGTAGTCGACGGAGAGATCGTCCTTAAACGGTGTTACCATTGCTGTAATAACTTGTCCGAAACCAACCATTTTCGATCACCATCCTCAAAATGACTCTGTGAGATTCTTCGCTTCGCTCAGAATGACACTTTCTGTCATTCTGAGGAGCCCTTCGACAAGCTCAGGGTAAACTCCGCGACGAGGAATCTCACCTTTTCAAATTTCTAGTAGCTTTTCTAGTCCGTAAGTCAGACCTCTTCTTTGCCCCACTGCCTTGATTGCCATTATTACACCAGGCATGAAGGATTCGCGACTAATGGAGTCGTGTCGGATCGTCAGAGTCTGGCCGACTCCTCCAAAAATAACCTCCTGATGGGCAACGAGTCCAGGTA
>JBAQMN010000192.1:0-2535 GCA_049302895.1 Actinomycetota bacterium
GAATATGCGGGCTGATGTGGAGATCGGTGGTGCGATCAGGGAAGTTGGCCTGGATATGGTGCCTGAAGCAAAGGAGGGCGATTACGTCCTGGTTCATATCGGCTACGCCATTCAGACGGTAGACGAAGAGGAAGCCAGAGAGACGCTGAAATTCTTGGAGGAGCTGGCCGAGGCAGATGGTTAAGTATATCAGCGAATATAGAGATAAGAGCCTCAGCGAGCAACTGATTCGACAGATCAAAGACACCTCTACCAAGAAAGTCAATTTTATGGAGGTCTGTGGCACTCACACCGTGGCCATCTCCAAGAATGGCCTGAGAGAGGCCATGCCCGATACCATATCACTTCTCTCCGGTCCCGGCTGTCCCGTCTGCGTCACTGCCAATCGGGATATCGACAGGATGATCGCCATTCTCCAGGAACCGGATGTCACCCTTACGACCTTCGGAGACATGATCAAGGTTCCAGGTTCCTACTCTTCGCTGACCAAAGAGAGAGCTGAGGGAAGAGATGTCAGAGTGGTCTACTCCACCATCGACGCCATAAAAATAGCCGAGCAAAATCCGGACAAGCGGGTGGTTTTCTTTGCGGTGGGCTTTGAAACCACCGTTCCGGCTATAGGTCTCTCCGTGCTCGAGGCGAAGAAGAAGAATCTCAAAAATTATTCGATCTTGACCGTTCACAAAGTGATTCCTCCGGCTATGAAAGCCCTTCTGGATCTGGGAGAAGTTCGCCTGGACGGCTTTATCTGTCCCGGTCACGTTTCCACAATTATCGGAAGTAAACCTTACGAATTCATTACCAGGGATTACGGTATCCCCTGTGTCATTTCGGGATTTGAGCCTGTCGATGTTCTAGAGACTATACTCATGCTGATAAGACAGAGTGAAAAAGGAGAGGCCAGGGTCGAGGTGCAGTACAAGCGCGCCGTGCGCCCGGAAGGCAATCCCGTTGCTCTGGAGGTCGTTGACAGGGTTTTTGAGCCAACCGAGGCTGATTGGCGGGGTATCGGCGTCATTCCGGGAAGCGGGCTGAAACTCAAGGGAGAACTTGCCGATTTCGATGCGGAACTAATTTTCTCCTCCGTTGAGGTACCTCCCACCAAGGAGCCCCGGGGCTGCCGCTGCGGAGAGGTCTTGCGAGGGGTCGTCTTTCCGTATCAGTGTGGACTGTTTGGGCGAATCTGTACTCCTGAGGACCCGGTTGGTCCCTGTATGGTCTCATCCGAAGGAGCCTGTGCCGCCTACTACCGGTACGATACCATGGGTGTGAAGAAATGAAGGAGGAGAGGATCCTCCTGGCGCACGGTAGCGGTGGAAAGCTAAGCCACAATCTCATCAATCAAGTTTTCCTCAAGGCCTTCACCAATCCCATTTTGAAGAAGTTAGACGATTCGGCCGTTTTGAACACCACCGGAAGCAAACTGGCCTTCACCACCGATACCTATGTGGTCAATCCCATCTTTTTTCCGGACAGCGATATCGGCCGCCTGGCTATCTGCGGAACGGTCAATGATCTGTCAATGAGCGGAGCCGATCCCACCTATATCAGTGTCTCCTTCGTTCTGGAAGAGGGGTTTCTCCTCTCCGACCTGGAAAAGATTATCAACTCAATGGTCGAAGCGTGTGTTGAGGCGGGGGTCACTATCGTGACCGGTGACACGAAGGTGGTGGAAAGAGGAAGCGTTGACGGAATCTTCATCAACACAGCCGGTGTGGGAAAGATAAACGAAGGAGTGGAGATTTCGGGTTCGAACATCAAGGCCGGAGACAAGATAATCCTCTCCGGCTCCATCGGCGATCACGGGATCGCCGTGATGAGCAAGCGAGAGGGTCTTGAGTTTCAGACGCAGGTAAAAAGCGATTGCGCTCCCCTCAACCGTCTGGTGGCGAGGATGCTCGAAGAAAGTCGGAAGATCCACGCCCTGCGAGACCCAACTCGTGGTGGTGTGGCTTCCACTCTAAACGAATTCGCCAGTCAGTCTGTTCTCGGTATTATAATGGACGAAAGCAAAATCCTGGTAGAGGAGGGGGTTTTGGGAGCTTGCGAAATGCTCGGCCTCGATCCCTTCCAGGTGGCTAATGAAGGAAAGCTGATCGCCGCGGTGGCGCCCGAGGATGCGGAGAAAGTTTTGAAAGTAATGCGCCAAACAAAATACGGAGAGAAGGCCGAGATTGTTGGGGAAGCCGTTGCGGAACCCAAAGGAATGGTCCTGATTAAAACGGTTATTGGAACGACCCGTATTCTGGACATGCTCGTCGGCGAGCAACTTCCCCGCATCTGCTAAGCGCTGTCATTGCGAGCGAGCCGAAGGCGAGCGTGGCAATCTCATCTAAAAATGTTTGTGGCGGAACATAAGGACGGGCCGACACAGAGGTCGGCCCCTACGTGTTTCTGTGTAGGGGCGGACGCCCGCCTGCCGGACGGGCAGGTCTCTGTCCGTCCTCCTGTCGTTGCGCGGACCTAAAGGTCCGCCTCTACAAAACCCTGTAGAGGTCGACCTTTAGGTCGACTCTGTCATTGCGAGCCCCGCCT
>JBAQMN010000193.1:0-3547 GCA_049302895.1 Actinomycetota bacterium
TATGACTATAACTGAAAAAATACTGGCGGTTCATGCAGGAAAAAACGCAGTTTATCCAGGTGACCTCGTTAATGCCAGAGTTGATCTGGTACTGGCAAACGACATCACCGCTCCGATCGCCATTGAAAAATTCAGAGAGATCGGGGCCGAATCCGTTTTTGATAAGAACAAGATTGCTTTAGTGGCTGATCACTACACACCAGGAAAGGATGTGAAAGCGGCCGAGCAGTGTCGACTGATGCGCGAGTTCGCCTTCGAGAAGGAAATAACCAACTATTTCGAGGTCGGCCGGGGCGGCATCGAACACGCGCTACTGCCAGAGGAAGGTCTGGTTAAGCCGGGAGATCTGGTCATCGGCGCGGACTCCCACACCTGCACTTACGGAGCTCTCGGCGCCTTTTCCACCGGTGTGGGCTCTACTGATGTGGCGGCTGCCATGGCGACCGGCGAAATCTGGCTCAGAGTTCCTGTCACTCTGAAATTCGTTTATAACGGGGAGACGAACCCTTGGGTAAGCGGCAAAGACCTCATTCTCTACACTATCGGGCAGATCGGCGTGGATGGAGCTCGCTATAAGGCAATGGAGTTTGCCGGGCCGGTGGTCAAAGGTTTGTCCATGGACCAGCGGTTTACCATGGCTAACATGGCCATCGAGGCCGGGGCGAAAAATGGTATCATTGAGCCTGATCAAGAAACTCTGGATTATGTACGCTCCAGAACCAACAGGCCTTTTGAGGTTTACAAGAGCGATGACAATGCCAATTACGAGCGGATCCTGGAGTTCGATGTATCGAGGATCGAGCCCCAGGTGGCCTTTCCGTCTCTTCCGTCAAATGTGCGACCGATCAGTCAGGCAGGCAACGTTCGGATCGACCAGGTTGTCATCGGCTCCTGCACCAACGGTCGCATGGAGGATCTGAGAATCGCTGCTCAGGTTCTTAAAGGACACAAGGTTCATCCCAGGGTTCGGCTGATTGTTATCCCCGCCACCCAGCGGATTTACCGAGAGGCGATGCGGGAAGGTCTTTTTGACGTATTTCTTGATGCTAATGCAGCTATAAGTACCCCCACCTGTGGCCCTTGTTTGGGTGGGCACATGGGTGTGCTGGCAGCCGGCGAACGAGCGGTGGCCACCACCAACCGGAATTTTGTGGGAAGAATGGGACATCCGAAGAGCGAAGTCTATCTGGCAAATCCGGCCATAGCCGCCGCCTCAGCCATATTAGGCAGAATAGCCAGCCCCGACGACCTTTAACAGGCAGCAAACGTAACAAAGGCGACAAAGGCAGCAAAGGTAGAACCCCACACTCGTAGGTCCGAATTTATTCGGACATTCTCGAACAATAAGTCAATATTCTTCGAGCGAGCGCAGCGAGTCGAGAAGGCTAAAAGCAAGCTCGAACAATAAAGCGAGTTAGCAGTTGATAATTAGCACAAATGTATGAAGGAATACAATGATTCTTGAAGGCAACGCCTGGAAGTATGGGCGAGACATTAATACCGACCTGATTATTCCAGCCAAATATCTGGTGACCTGGGATCCTAATGAGTTAAGCAAGTACTGCCTGGAGGGTCTGGACGTAGATTTTGCGAAGAAGGTTAAGACGGGGGATATTCTGGTAGCGGAGGAGAACTTTGGCTGCGGCTCATCCCGGGAGCACGCTCCCATCGCCATCAAGGGAGCGGGTATCTCGTTAATTATTGCCAAATCTTTTGCCAGAATCTTTTTTCGTAATGCGATAAACATGGGATTGCCCATTCTGGAATCGGAAGAAGCTGTAGACGGGATAAAAGCGGGAGATCGAATTCGTGTTGACCTGGAGAAAGGGGAAATCAAGAACCTAACTACCGGTAAAGTTTTTCACGCCCATCCCTTTCCAGATTTCATGCGCGAACTTCTCCAGAAGGGCGGCCTGATCAATTATGTTAGGGAAAGGTTGAAATAGTCGGGCCGACACAGAGGTCGGCCCCTACGGGAAACACAGTGACCCCGGTAGGGGCGGACGTCTCTGTCCGCCCGCAAGAAGGGAGACGGATTGCACAAAATTGGTGTAATACCTGGTGATGGCACGGGACCTGAGGTCGTGAGAGAGGGTCTTAAGGTTCTCGAGGCAACCGCTGACAAGTTCAACTTTCAATACGAGCTTGTCAACTACGACTTTGGCGGTGAGCGCTATCTCAAAACCGGTGAGACTCTACCGGACTCGGCTCTCGAGGAGATGAAAAAGCTTGATACCATCTATCTCGGAGCGATAGGTCATCCCGATGTTAAGCCAGGGATTCTGGAGCGGGGAATTCTGCTCAAACTAAGATTTAGCCTTGATCAGTACATAAACCTGAGACCGGTCAAGTTGTATCCAGGAGTTCAAACACCTCTTAAAGATAAAGGTCCTAATGACATTGATTTCGTCGTGGTCAGAGAAAACACCGAGGGTCTTTACGTCGGTATCGGCGGATTTTATAAGAAAGACACCAAAGAAGAAGTGGCTCTCCAGGTCAGTGTGAACACCAGAAAAGGTGTTGAACGGTGCATTCGCTATGCTTTCGAATTCTGTCGAAACCGAGGTAGCCGAGGCACCTTGCCTCGGAAAAACAGAAAACTTACCCTCTGCGGCAAGACCAACGTGCTTACCTATGCCTTTGATCTCTGGGAGCGAACCTTCAACGCGGTGGCAGAGGAATACTCGGATGTCACCACAGACTATGCCCATGTGGATGCCATCTGTATGTGGATGGTGAAGAACCCCGAGTGGTTCGACGTTATAGTCACGGACAATATGTTTGGGGACATTATCACTGATCTCGGCGCAATGATCCAGGGTGGAATGGGTATCGCGGCCGGTGGTAACATCAACCCCGAAGGGGTTTCCATGTTCGAACCGATTGGCGGCTCGGCCCCCAAGTATACTGGAAAGAATGTGATAAATCCGTTGGCGGCTATTTCTGCTCTTCAGATGATGTTGGAGGAGTTAGGTGAGGAAGAAGCGGCAAAAGCGGTGGAAAACGCTATAATAAAGGTTACAAGTGAGAAGCTGAAGGGTCTAGAAGCTGGCAAGATGGGCTACACCACTTCACAGGTGGGAGATTTGATGGCTCAATTTGTAGCAGGGACATAAGTACGTATTGCAAGCATCGTAGGGGCGGACGTCTCTGTCCGCCCTCCCACGAGTAGGAGGGAAACATGCCAATCGACAAGGTTGAAAAGATCTGGATGAATGGAAAACTTATAAACTGGGACGATGCCAAAATTCACCTCTTGACTCATGCACTTCATTACGGAAGCGGAGTTTTCGAAGGCATTCGGGCCTACGAGACCAAGCGGGGCACGGCTGTCTTCCGTCTGACCGATCACATTAAACGCCTCGTTCGCTCGGCTAAAGTCTATCGCATGGATCTACCCTATTCGGTTGAGAAACTTATTGAGGCAACAAAAGAATTGATTCGCGCTAACAAGATTAAGAGTTGCTATATCAGACCAATAGCCTATCGTGGTTATGGAGAGATGGGTCTCTTTCCCATGAAAGCCCCGGTCGATGTGGCCGTGGCC
>JBAQMN010000194.1:0-9046 GCA_049302895.1 Actinomycetota bacterium
ATGAGAATTTGGAGTTTTATGCTGGGGTCTATCAAATCGAGCGGGGGCAGTTCCGTGACCGGATAGCGGAGTCGCTCGAAGTCGCGGGCTTAAAGGGCCGCGAGTACGAGCTCACCGCCAATCTTTCCATTGCCTTCAAGCAGCGCTTGGCCCTTGCCTGCGCCGTTATCCACCGTCCTGATCTCGTCTTTCTTGACGAGCCCACTGCCGGGGTGGATCCGATAACCCGGCGGGAGTTCTGGAAGCAACTCTATCTCATGGCCGAAAAGGGCAAGACAAGCTTTGTCACCACCCACTACATGGAAGAGGCGGAGCGGTGCACGAAACTGGGCTTTATCTTCAATGGTAGGATCATTGCCATCGGATCACCGAAGGAAGTAAGGGGTGAAGCCGGAAGCCTTGAGGACGTGTTTGTTGCTCTCACCTCTGGTTCCTTTTGACGGTTGACCTTCGTTATGTTACACTTTTCTCAAGTGAACCCATGACTTCATCTCAGGAGCTTGCATGGTCTTACCTTTGACAGCCAGTACCACCTCCGACGGCCATCTCATGGTCGGCGGCTGTGACACAGTTGACCTGGCGGAGAGATTTGGGACTCCCCTTTTTGTCTTAGATGAAGAGACAATTCGTACCCAGTGTCGGCGCTACCTCACGGCCTTTCGAAAGCTTGATCCCGGGGCCGAAGTGATTTACGCCGGAAAAGCCTTTCTTTCCCTGGCCATGTGCAAGATTATCGAGGATGAAGGCCTCTCTCTGGATGTTTCCTCCGGAGGCGAACTTTACCTCGCCCACAAGGCAGGCTTTCCGCCAGAGAGAATCTATTTTCACGGCAACAACAAAACCCCTGACGAGCTGGGGCAGGCTCTTGATGTTAACGTTAAGCGAGTGGTGGTCGACAGCGACAACGAGCTGGATCTTCTGGACAGGCTGGCCGGCGAAAAAGGGAAAAAGGTTTCCATCCTAATGCGTCTGACGCCGGGAATCATTCCCACCACCCACGCCTACATTCAGACCGGGGCGGAGGATTCCAAGTTCGGTTTCGGCCTGTCTGACGGGGTGGCACTCAAGGCGACCGAGAAAGCGCTCGGCATGAGGAATCTGGTTCTTAAGGGTTTCCATGCCCACATCGGTTCTCAGATATTCGTTCTTCACTCCTACACCAAGGCTATCGAGGTAATCGTGGCTTTTATCCGGGAGGTGAAAGAGAGGCTTGGTTTCGAAGTCGGCGAGCTTAACGCCGGAGGTGGTCTTGGAATCAAGTATCGAGTTACCGATGAGCCCTCTACGGTCGAGGATTACGCAGGTGTAATCGTGGGAGGCATCAGAAAGGAGACTGGCAGGCTCGGTCTCAATAAGCCGACGGTGATGATCGAGCCCGGGCGTTCGGTTGTTGGCAACGCAGGCATCACCCTTTATACTATTGGAACTATAAAGAGGATTCCTAAAGTGAGAACGTATATATCCGTAGATGGAGGAATGAGCGACAATCTTAGACCGATGCTCTACGGAGCCGTCTACGAGGCGATCATCGCCAACAAGGCAAATCTTAAACCGGTCAGACGGGTGACCATAGCCGGAAAACACTGTGAATCGGGAGACATCTTGATCGAAGATGCAAAAATTCCCGAACCCGAAATTGGAGACATTCTCTGTACCCCGGCCACCGGAGCTTATGGCTATGTAATGGCAAACAACTACAACAAGCAGCCTCGTTCTGCGGTGGTCATGGTCAAAGACGGCCAGGCCCGCGTTATTGTAAGACGCGAGACCTACGAAGATTTGCTGAGATTGGAACAACCATAAGACCGAGGCAAGGTGCCTCGGCTACCTATTGGCGGTAGACCGGAAGAGGGAAGGTGCCTCGGCTACTTGTTGGCGGTAGACCGGAAGGGCAGGGCACCTTGCCCTGCTTCGGCGGGCAAGCTCGATTCTCGACAAGCCTGTCCTGAGCTTGTCGAAGGACTCGAATACTATTGTTGGTCTTCGAGGGAGCGACTGAATATTCTTCGAGCGAGTCTCGAGCGCAGTCGAGAGGCGAGTCGAGAAGTTAGGGTGACGAGATGAAGAGAATTAATGTTGGTCTGTTAGGATTGGGTACCGTCGGCAGCGGTGTCTACAAATTATTGACCAGGCGAAGACGTGATCTTCGCCGCCTGGTCGATGCGGACCTAATCATAAAGCGTATCGCTATCAAGGATCTGCGGGAGCTAAAGACAAGACCTCTGGTTAGGGTCGACAAGAGCATCGTAACCGAGAATGCTCGCGCTATCATAAATGATCCAGAGATTGACATCATTGTTGAGGTCATTGGGGGAATAGAGCCGGCCAAAAGTTTCATTCTGGAAGCCATTAACAACGGTAAGCAGGTCGTCACTGCCAACAAGGAACTCCTGGCGAAATTTGGTAAGGATATAATGGAGGCATCGGATGAAAAGGGTGTCGATGTCTATTTCGAGGCCAGCGTTGGCGGGGGCATCCCCATAATCCGCGCTCTGAAGGAGAGCCTGGCTGGTAACAAGATTTCAATGGTTATGGGGATTGTAAACGGAACCACTAATTTTATTCTTACCAAAATGAGCGAGGAGATGTGGCCCTTCAGAAGGGCTCTGGAGGATGCACAGAGAAGGGGCTACGCCGAGCGTAATCCCCGGCAGGATATCGAGGGGGACGACGCTCAATCAAAGATTGCCATCCTGGCTTCCATTGCTTTCAACGCACGGGTAACGGCTGACCAGGTCTTCAAAGAAGGAATCTCAGCTATTACACCCCAGGACATCGTTTACGCTCACGAAATGGGTTACACAATCAAACTGATCGCTCTGGCTAAAGAGGACAAGGATGGTCTGGATGTGAGGGTCCATCCCACCATGATTTCCAAGAATCATCCTCTGGCTTCGGTTCGGGATGTTTACAATGCCATTTTTATCGAGGGCGATGCTGTGGGCGAGGTCATGCTTTTCGGTCAGGGAGCCGGCAGTCTACCGGCTGCTTCGGCAGTGGTAGGCGACATAATCGAGGTGGCCAGGAATCTTCAGTATGGGAGGAGCGGTAAGGTCGGCTGTACCTGTTTTGAAACAAAAAGGGTCAAACCCATTGATGAAATAGTCACCTCTTACTATCTTTTGATGGGTGCCGTTGACAAACCAGGGGTTTTAGCCAAGGTTGCCAGGGTTTTCGGAGATAGCCACGTCAGTCTGGCCAGTGTGATTCAGAAGAGAACGAGAGGAAATCTGGCTGAACTGGTTTTCGTCACTCATATGGTTCAGGAAAAGAATCTTAAGCAGGCGCTGAGGAAGATAGCCAAGCTTGATGTAGTGGATCGGGTGTATAATGTTATTAGGGTAGAAGGTGGGCCTGGTGCCTAATAGGGAAGCTTACAAAGGCGTGATCGAGCGCTACCGCGACTTCCTTCCTGTTTCTAAAGAAACTCCTGTTTGCACCCTTCTCGAGGGTGACACGCCCCTCCTTTTTGCGGAGAAACTAAGCAGAGATCTGGAGTTAGATGTTTTCTTAAAATACGAAGGTCTCAATCCGACGGGGTCTTTTAAGGATCGCGGAATGACGGTCGCTCTCTCCAAAGCTCTCGAGGAGGGAGCTCACGCGGTGATGTGTGCGTCCACAGGGAACACGTCTGCTTCGGCCGCCGCCTACGCCGCCCGGGCGGGCATAAAATCCATCGTCATTATCCCGGAAGGCAAGATCGCCCTGGGCAAGCTGGCCCAGGCACTGGTTCACGGAGCTCTGGTGGTAGGCATAAAAGGCAACTTCGATCAGGCTCTGAAAATCGTCCGAGAGCTCACTCAAGAGTACCCGATTACCTTAGTAAACTCGCTCAATCCTTTCAGGCTGGAAGGTCAGAAGACCGCGGCCTTTGAAGTGTGCGACACCCTCGGTGAGGCTCCCGACTATCTGTTTATCCCGGTGGGAAACGCTGGAAATATCACTGCCTACTGGATGGGCTTCAAGGCTTACCTCGAAGCCGGGGAGACGCGGAAGCTTCCCCACATGATGGGTTTTCAAGCCGAGGGGGCGGCGCCCATCGTCAGAGGTCATCCCATAGAAAATCCGGAAACCATTGCCTCTGCCATCAGGATTGGGAATCCGGCTCGTTGGAAAGAGGCCGTCGAGGCGGCAGACGCGTCGGGTGGGGAGATCGACATGGTGAGCGACGATGAAATAATGGATGCCTATAAGCGCCTGGCCAGCCAGGAAGGACTTTTCGTCGAACCGGCTTCGGCGGCCTCCGTGGCTGGACTTTTCAAGTTCGCTCACGAAGGTAAGGTCGAAAAAGGCCGGCGCGTTGTTTGCGTCTTGACTGGTCACGGCCTCAAAGATCCCGACGTCGCCGTTAAGTTCGGCGGCAAAATTGTGGAGGCGGAAGCGACGACCGAAGCAGTCCGGAAAGCGATAAATCTTTGAAGCGGGGTTAACTCTTAACTGTTTTGGAGAATTGTGTGAAGTATGTAATATTGGTGCCTGATGGAGCTGCGGATACTCCCATTAAAGAGATGGGTGGGAAGACTCCTCTTGAGATAGCAAACACACCAAATTTGGATTTTATTGTCAAAAACGGAATCATTGGGCGAGTCAAAACGATTCCTGACGGAGCGGGAGCCGGTAGTGACGTGGCCAGTCTCTCTCTTCTTGGCTACGATCCCTTGAAGTACTACACCGGCCGCGGCCCCCTTGAAGCGGCGTATCACGGTATTCCTTTAGTGGGCGAGGATGTCGCCTTCCGTTGTAACCTGGTTACGGCCGAAGACGAGACCTTAAAGGACTACAGCGCCGGCCACATTTCCTCGGAGGAAGCGGCCGTTTTGATTAAAGAGATCGACGCAAAGCTCGGGAGCAGAAACATTCGTTTTTATCCCGGAGTGGGATACCGACACCTGATGATACTTAAGAAGGGCGGCTCCCCCAAAACGCAGTGTTTCCCTCCCCACGATGTTATAGGCAAGCCCATCAAGGACATTCTCCCCCGGGGCGAGGGAGCTCTCCTTTTGGGCGAATTAATGGAGAGGAGTCGCTCCATCCTGGAAGGGAGCGAGATCAATCAGGAGAGAAAGCGCCAGGGAAAGAACCCGGCCAACATGATCTGGCTGTGGGGTCAGGGAAGAGCTCCGAAGCTTCCCACCTTTAAAGAAAAGTTCGGTCTGACCGGCGCGGTGATCTCTGCGGTGGATGTGATCAAGGGGATAGGTTTTTACGCCGGCCTCAAAATTGCCCAGGTCGAGGGGGCGACAGGTTATTTTGATACGAATTATGAGGGAAAGGCTGAGAAGGCCCTGGAGATATTAAAAACCGATGACTTTGTTTTCGTTCACGTGGAGGCCCCGGATGAAGCTGGTCACATGGGAGACCTGGAAGCGAAGGTGAAGGCTCTGGAAGATTTTGATCAGCGTCTGGTGAGAATCATCATCGAGGGTTTGAGAGACTATCGTCACTACCGGGTTCTGGTTTCTCCCGACCATGCCACACCGGTTGCTGCAAAGTCCCACGGAGTTGACCCGGTGCCCTTCGCCATATATTCGTCACACAATCTGAAGAACGACATCACCTCTTTCAGCGAGGCAAGCGCCCAAAAAAGTTCCTTATTTATTAAGGAAGGATACAAGTTGATAAACATGTTTATAAAGGAGATAGCCTATGCTCCAGAAGATTAAAGGTCCTCGTGGGGAAGAGTTTGAGGTTATCTCCTCCGAGGCCGCCATAAGAATTCTAAACGAAGGCGTTCCCTTTATCGCCGCAGGGGTAGAGATAAAGAAACTGGTGGTCAAGGAGGGGGAAGTTTTCCTTTACACCGATGTAGACGGAAATATTCCCCGGGGAAACACCTACGGCCTTGGTCTTTATTACAAAGATATGCGGTTCTTGAGCACTCTTGAACTTTATATGGATGGGAAAACCCCCCTTCTTCTATCCTCCACAGCGGAACTGGATTATCGCGCCTCCATTGAGCTTACCAACCCGGATATAACCGATGCGGAGGGAAAGGTCGTCGTTCCTCAGGAGACGCTGAATATAAGAAGGCTTCGGGTGGCGCGGGACAATCTCTATGAGAGGATAAGGGTCAAAAACTACAATCTGTTTCCGGTCGAGGTCAACCTGCAACTTGTGCTCGGGGCCGACTTTTTCGACATCTTTGAAGTGCGCGGATTGCGCCGGCTAAAAAGAGGACACATCTTAAAACCAAAGTACGACGGTCGAGCTTTGAGCCTGGCTTATTTCGGTCTGGACGACGTTTTTCGACAGACCAGAATAGAATTCTGGCCTCAGCCCACCTCTGTGCAGGCGGGACCCGAGGGAGCCCAGGTTTCTTACCGTCTCTCCCTGAAGCCCCACGAAACTAAGATAATGAATTTGGCCATAAAGCCTGTAATCGGGACGGAGCGCAGAAAAACCTATAGCCTGGATACAGTTTCATCCGTTCTGCGCCAGTCTTACAGCGACTGGGAAGCTTCCAGCACCAAGATTACTACCGACAACGAGCTCTTCAATTCGATCCTCGAAAGAAGCGAGCGGGACATGCGTCAGCTATTGACTCCTACCAAACACGGAACAATTCTGGCGGCTGGGATTCCGTGGTTTGTCGCTCCCTTCGGGCGGGATGCGCTGATTGCCTCTTTGGAGACTTTGATGCTTAATCCGACGCCAGCCTATGATAGTCTGAAAATGATGGCCGGTCTCCAGGGAAAAGAAGTGGACGAGATGCGCGACGAAGAGCCCGGCAAGATGTTCCACGAGATACGTCAGGGGGAGCTGACCAATCTGAACGAGATTCCTTATACTCCTTATTACGGCAGCGCCGATGCCACACCTCTGTTTCTCATAGCCGTCTCTGAGCTTTTCAAATTCACCGGTGACCTGGAGTTTTTGAATACCATGCTTGATCCCATAGAGAGAGCTCTGAGATGGATCGATGATTTCGGGGATCTCGACGGTGACCTTTTCGTTGAATATCTTCGGAAATCTCCCCGGGGTCTTATCAACCAGGGATGGAAGGATTCAGGCGGAGCCGTTTGTCACAAGGATGGTACCAAGGCACAATCGCCCATTGCCGTGGCTGAGGTGCAGGGGTACGTCTATCGAGCCAAAAAGTCTGTGGCCGAGATCTATAGTTTTCTGGGCGAGGAGGATCTGGCAAAGAAGCTCGCTCGAGAGGCCGAAGCGCTCAAAGAAAGGTTTAACAAGATCTTCTGGATGGAGGAGAGAGGGTGCTTGGCCATGGCGCTGGATAAGGACAAGAAGAGAGTGGAGGCGATAACCTCCAACGCCGGGCAGTGTCTGTTCGGAGGGATTGTCGACGAAAAAAAGGCGCAGAAACTGGTGGAGCGTCTGATGCAGCCGGACATGTTCTCAGGCTGGGGAATCAGAACGCTCTCCAAAGGAGCGCCGAACTACAACCCCATGAGTTATCACAGCGGAACGGTTTGGCCTCACGATAACGCCATCATCGTCTGGGGGCTCAAGCGATATAGCTTTACGCCCGAGGCGCAGCGGGTTATTTCTGGCTTGTTCGATGCCACTGTTTCCTTCGATTACCTGCGTCTACCGGAGCTTTTCTGTGGATTTTCTCGCCGCAGTCCACACCCTCCGGTGGGTTATCCCGTCTCCTGCTCGCCTCAGGCGTGGGCGGCCGCAAGCATATTCTTTATGCTTCAGACAATCCTCGGCTTGAGGCCGGACGCCGTAAACAACACTCTCTATGTTAATCCTACTCTTCCAAGATGGCTTAACGAGGTTAAGATAGAAGATCTGAATATCGGGCAAGCTCGCCTGAGTATCGTTTTTAAGAGGAAGGGAGAAGAGACTTCGTACCGAGTTTCGGAAAAACCTAAGGGGTTCAGGGTATTGAGGGAAAATAAGGTGGGTGGTTTTTGATGAGTAAGAGAGGATGGGTCGCGGCGATAGTCGTTTTGATCGTAATTTTTCTTTTTCTTTGCTTCGGAGTGACGGCTCTGATTCTAACCGGTCTGGGAGTTTCTACGTTTCCTTCAACGGGTCGGGGTGATTCGGTGGCTGTCATCCACATCGAAGGGGTCATTTCCTCATCACCACAAGGAGGACTCCTCAGCGTCTCCGCCGGTTCCACCCCAGAAGCGATCATAAACCAGATTCGATCGGCCAATAAGGATAGTCGAGTGGCCGCCATTCTTCTTCGTATTGACAGTCCCGGTGGAAGTGCTGCTGCCTCCCAGGAAATCTACCGGGAGGTTAAGAGGAGCAAAAAGCCTGTGGTGGTGTCCATCGGAGACGTGGGAGCCTCGGGAGCCTATTACATCGCCAGCGGCGCCAGGGAGATTGTTGCCAGCCCGGCTTCCTCGGTGGGAAGTATCGGTGTGATCATGTCGGTCCCGAATTTGCAGGATCTTTTCAAGAAGTTAGGTGTGAGCTTTGTCGTTATAACTCAAGGGAAATATAAGGACATCGGCAGCCCGTCACGGCCCATGACAGAGGAGGAGAAAAAGATTCTTACAGAGCAGGCCGGCATTGTTTATGAACAGTTCATCAGTGATGTGGCCGACGGGAGGCGCATGTCGAAAGATAGGGTGCGAGAGCTTGCCACGGGCCTCGACTGGCCGGCGAGCGAAGCTCTCAAGTTAGGGCTGGTCGACAGGTTGGGTAATTATACAGACGGTCTCAATCGAGCGGCCAAGCTTGGTAAGATTGTCGGAGAGCCTGAGGTGGTTCAGTACGACAGGCCGTCCCTTTTAGATGTGTTGACTCAGGCTCTACCAAGCACCAGGGGTTTTTCCTGGCAAAACGTTCTGAGATTTCTTGGACGGCAGGCCTTTCCGGCAGAACAGCATATACCGAGGTAAGCAGAATTATTCTTCGAGCGAGCGAAGAAGTCGACCTGAAGGTCGACCACTACAACATTGTAGAGGCGGACCTTTAGGTCCGCCAAGCGCAGTCAGGATAATGCCTTATTCTTCGAGCGAGTCTCGAGCGGAGTCGAGAGACGAGTCGAGAAGCGGAGTTCTCGACAAGCTCGAACAATAAGAAAAAATTCCTCCCCCTGGAGGGGGAGGATAGAGGTGGGGGT
>JBAQMN010000195.1:0-1879 GCA_049302895.1 Actinomycetota bacterium
CGATCAGATTCTTGAGCGGCAGATACTTTTTTAAATAATCCTGGTAATTGCTGGTTTTTCTTTGTAGTTCGTGCATGCGATCCATCAAGCCCAGATTAATCAGGAAGTGGGCCTGATCTGTGAAGCCGGTTTCATTGAGACCAGCCTTTTCTCCCCAGCGAATAAGGGCGGAGAAGTTGACGTGGGATGTTATATCCTGCTCACCGATGTGCCGGTAGGGGTTGTCGTTGACGGTGTGCTTGTAGTAGCAGAGAAGGGTCCCTTTCGCTCGATAGGATTGGTAGAGTTCTCTTGAAGGATAGCCGTAGTCGATAGTAATGACAAAGCCCTTCTTAAGGCGTTGCCCGATATCCTGTATCCATTGGGTGGCCTCTAAGTTGACTTCGGTGGCGAATCCAGGCGGCAGAGTAACGGCGAGTTCCATAAAATAATTTTCCAGCTCTGGCGTGGACGGCTCTGTCAGAATTTCTACAAATTCTCCATTTCTGACATCCACATAGATCTCTTGGATAGGCAGGGCTTTCCAGCTTTGCTTTCTAAATGGTTGGCGGACCTGAAGGTCCGCCTCTACACCCCTTCCGGTTTGTAGCGCTGAACGTCTGCTTTTGTGTATTTGTAGAGGTCGACCTTTAGGTCGACTCCCTTCTGTCACAACGATTCTATGTACCGGAAACACATCCACCAGTTCGTTTGAAAGAAAGCAACCTTTCTCCACTTGAGGCAGGTCATCGTCTCTTTCTACTGTCACATATCTCAACTTCCGGTAGAATTCAGGCGCCTTCTCCTTTATATAGCTCTGGATATCTGAAGCAAGCAGTCCCTTTCCAGCTCCCATCTCGACGACGGCAAAATCCTCCCGCTCTAAAATCTCCCACATCTCCTTGAGCTGTGCCGCGATGAGCTCCCCGAAAACTTCTGAGACGTGGGGGCTGGTGTAGTAATCGCCACTTCTGCCGATTTTCTTCTTTCCTGAAGTATAATATCCCAGCTCAGGATAGTACAAGGCCATCTCCATAAAATCCCGGAAAGAAATCGGCCCTCTTTTTAAGATCTCTTCTTTGATGACTCGCGATAATTTTCTCTCCATAACGAACTCCAACCGTTACGCGTTGCCAGGGACTCGGATCCCCAACTATCAAATTATAGCAGCAATTGTTTATTGAGACTTTATTGGAAATCTTGGAAAATGGCTATTGACATGGTTTAACCAGAGCGATACTCTAAAAGTAACAATTGTTACCCTCCTACGCAGAAAGCCACGCACGTTAGTGCGTGGATGAATGCGAGTGGGGCTCCACATTTGAGGAATTATATTTTGATACCCTGGTCTGGCGATTTATATGGCGACGGAAAGCGCGTCGTTAAACTATAACGATTGCCGAAACTGTAAATACATTAAGCAGATATACATCCGGGAAGAGAGGCTTCTCTTAAACCTTCCTTTCTACCTGCTTGAGCGGCCTGAGGCTCCTCCGCTTTATTTCCAAAACAAGCCCGATCTCTCCAAAGTGCTCAGTGAGGCTGAAAAAGAGTACTATCATAGGAATCACGGAAACCTTAATGGTTTCAAGACAGTTAAAATAAGCAGTCCTGCCGAGTACTACGAATACTGGATAAACAAGCACAAGAAGATAGGTATATTCAACTCCGGCAAAAAGCGCTAAGCATTTTCTGATTTCCCGCGTTTGTCCTCTCTCCGCCCCTTTCTTTTGTTATAATCTTAGTTGAGGTTTTTGGTATGGCAAAGGTCAAGAAAAAGGCGGCGGAATCTGGAAAGAAGGCCAGGGAGCGAGCGGAGAAGTTAGAAACGCTCTACCAGGTGAGCGAGGCCATCGTCTCCAACAGGTACATTGAAGAGATTCTTAACTTGATTGTCACC
>JBAQMN010000196.1:0-4100 GCA_049302895.1 Actinomycetota bacterium
ATGGACTACCTTCTCTGGTACAACACCGAAAAACCCCACAGAAGTCTTAACAAAGCCCCTCCTTTGCGGTATTATGTGGATACCTTCCTAAGCCCCGGGGAGTCCAAAATGTTATGGACTCTTACAAAAACTTGACAAGCACCACAAGCCTGGATAGTATTAACAATTGTTAGTTCCTACGGGTTGTAGTCTACAACTCGCAGAGATTGCTAACAACCGTGGGGGGTGCAGCATGGCGGAGACTCACAAAATCCCAGAAACCACCCCACTGGAAACAAGCAACATATGTGACCTCCTTGACATGTTTGAGAGTTGGGAGAGGGCCCTCAGGTCCTTTGTTGATTCTCTATCCATCACCATATCCCGCTACTCCGATCTACTTGACAAGGCCGAGTCCTTAATTGATGCAACAAAGCAAAGCGAAAAACTTCTGAACACCGACAAACTGACCGGGCTTTGCAACCGTCGCTACTTCTCTTCTCGACTGGCTGCGGAGATTTCAAGAGCTCATAGATGTCAGCATCCTATATCGATTGCTTTGATGGAAATAGATGATTTTGAGGAGAGGGTGACAACGCTCGGTCACCGAACACGAGACCTGATCTTGAAAGAAATCGGCGAGCTGTTATCAAAGAGCGTTGGAAGAGAAGAGATTGTCGCCCGTTATGACGAGTCAAAATTCGCCATGATCGTTCCGGAGACTGATCACCAGGGGGCTTTTAAGCTGGCGGAGCGCATCAGAAAAGTAGTAGCCACTACCAGCTTTGCGAGGGAAGCTGGTCTGGACGTCAACCTGACGTTAAGCTTTGGCATCAGCACCATGTTCAAGAATATCTCCGAGGAGGCTTTGATTGGCAGAGCGACGAAGGTTCTCGAACAGGCAAGACAGGAAGGCGGAAACCGAATCCGCATCTTTCCGTTGCCCAACGGAGTTATACCTCTGCAAGAATACAATCGTGGTGCTCCGCGAGCAGCAGAGTTAGAACCACAAGGAGTGATTCAGATTGAGAGATGATAGGGAGGCAATCGAAATCCTTATCCGTCAGCTCAAAAACAAGGACGGGCTCGTTCGTGAGAGCGGTGCTTATCTTTTGGGGGAGTTTGGCGCTGAGGCTTTACCAGAGATCAGGAACAGAGTAGCGAAGAGTCTTATCAAAGCCCTGTGCGACAAGGATAGCTGGGTGCGTGGTAATGCGGCAGATGCGTTAGGCAAGATCGGCGACAAAGACGCAATTGACCCTCTTGTTGCATCTCTCAAAGACAAAGATGCGTTAGTACGGTATACGGCGGCAGAAGCTTTGGGTGAGCTAAAAGCCCAACAAGCCGTGGAGTCTCTGATGAAACTTTTGGAAGACAAGAGCTGGAGCGTGCGATTCAGCGCAATCTGCGCCTTAGGGAAAATAGGGGATTCTGGAGCCAGTGAAGTTTTGGAGAAAGCCCTGAACGATGAAAAACGAGACGTGAGGTTTAAAGCATCGGAGGTCTTAGCTTGCTTGCGGTGACATTTTCATGAGCTTCCCATTATCGCGACTTTTTGTCAGAAAACAATATGAGTATCAGAAGGTTACGAAGGACGCGAGTGAAATTCTGCGCTCGACGATGAACGTGCAAGAGATTTCCGTCTTTCTCCTCGAGAAAATTGTTGACACCGTTCAGATTCTTAATGGCTGGTTGATGCTTTATGATAGAAGAGCCGGACAGTTTGAGGTTGTGGCCTCACACGGCTCGCCGAGGGAAGCGCATTTTGGTTTCAAGTTTCGCCCATACAGCTACCTGGTCGAATATTTGAAGAACGAGAGGCGGGAGTTCTGGTTTGATAATCTACACAAAAGTGCCCACAGACGAGGGATCGATAGAAAAGACTGGGAGAAAATAGAGAGGCTTGGTGCAAAATTGGTCTTTCCGTTAATGGGCAAGAACGAGCTTATCGGAATGCTCTTTCTCGGAGAAAAAAGAACTGAGGACACGTACAACCAGGAGGACATGGAACTCATTTCAACTCTCTGCAATCAGGCTGCCATCAGCATTGAGAGTTCTCTCCTCTATAATGAACTCCACGACAACAATCTAAACACGGTTCGCTCCCTGGCCACCGCCTTAGAAGCGAAGGACGAATACACCAGAGGCCACTCAGAGCGTGTGGCTGAGTATGCCAGAGAGATCGCCATAAAGATGGATCTACCTGCCAGAGACACGCATATTCTTCACGAGATTGGTCTCCTTCATGATGTGGGAAAGATTGGTGTCAGGGAGGCTGTTCTCAACAAACCAGGCAAGCTAACCAAAGCAGAGTTTAACCATGTTCGTCAGCATGCTATTCTGGGGGAAAAGATCCTGAGCTCCATTGAGTCTCTCAAAGAAGGATTGCCGATTGTCCGCCACCATCACGAGTGGCTAAACGGTTCAGGTTATCCGGATGGACTATCGCAGATAAACATGCCTCTTTCGGCTCGAATTTTAGCAGTTGCTGATGCCTTCGATGCGATGGTGACAAAGCGTCCCTACCGGCCAGCAATGACGGTCAAAGAAGCGATTGAGGAGCTCAAGAAGGGAACATGCAGCCAGTTTGATCCTCATGTAGTTAGAGCCTTCATCGCCGTCCTGGCACGAAAAACAACTACATCTTCTCGCCGCCGCAAATCCGCCTAAATTATCTGATCCCTACACATTAACAAAAAAGCCCATCTATTGATAAAATGTGAATTAGCTCGAATATTCGCGGAGTTGCGGATTAGTTTTGGCGTCGCCTCACTTATGGCTATTCTTTCCCAGGCTCTCCGGTGACATGGCAACGAGCGCAGGAGGTTGGATTGTGGCACTTGAAGCAGCCGGTTGCTCCTTTAGCGACAACTACAGGTTTGTGCTGGCTCTGGCCAGGAATTGGACTCCACCACGGCCCTGCCACCGGTTTCCAATCAGGATGATGGCAGGCGGTACAGAAATTCGCCTGCGGGTGGCATAGCTGGCACTGCTGGGGATTGGTTTTGCCCAAGGCAACGTGCTCTTTCTTGCCGGTGGTCCAGTTTTTCGCCGGATGGGGTATGTCCATGCCGTGGCAGGTGCTGCAGAACTGTTCTTGGTGGCAGGAGAGGCAGTATTCCTTGTCTAATTTGGCGCCTTTCGAGTGTACAGCTCTCCCCTTCGAGTCAAGCGCGGGTTTTAAGAAGCTGGCTACCATGTGATTCTTGGGTTTGAGCTGGAAATCTTTGGTGTGGCAGGCGTTGCAATCTCGTGGGCCTTCAAGTTCGGCTTTTCCTCCGGTGTGACACTTCATGCAGTAACGCATCTTCATCCGGTCAGGGTAGGCTCCACTTTTTATAACCTTACCGTCAAAGACCACTCGTTTAACCTTTGCCTCCTGCTCACCCTTGTAGTCTGTTACGCCCGCGTGGCCAATCCGGTTATGGCAGACGGTACAGCTTATGTCTTTCTCTGCGTGTTTTTGATGATTGATTTTGACGCCCGGAGAGGCTGTTACCTTTTTGGGAATGGTATGGCAGTACTCGCAGACCTCGGACTCTATCTCCATAGACAGCTCACTGTGGCTATTGATGGGTTTTTCGTATTTTTCTGAAATATTGAGGTATATCTCTTTAAGATTTATAACTTTTGCGTAGAGCCAGGGAACGGCACCTCTGTGTCCGTGACATCCGTAGCAGGTGACATTGCCGTGACTCGATTTCTCCCACGCGGTGATGTATGGTTTCATTACGTGACAGGTTCCGCAGAATCCGGGGGTGGAGGCCAGGTACATTGCCCAACCTGAGGCGGCGGCAACGACAATAATTATGACTCCGAGATAAAGGATGAACTTTGCTCTTGTTGTCGGGTCTTTTAGTCTTGAAAGAAGGCTCATCACGCATCCCTCTCTACCTGAGACGACGGGCGGCGTAGACAAGAAGTACCGCACCTATCAATGCTGCAACTGTGAGAAAGACAGCCGTCCAAAAGAGTATCTCAAAGGGGATCATTCCCCGCCTCCCTACATTGTGCTTTTACGCACAAAACCGCCATTAGTATATATCTTTTTCCTCTTTAGTGTCAAGATTCTCGGCTTTCTACAATCGCTATTATTATCGGTAAAATTAAGATTTTATTAA
>JBAQMN010000197.1:0-3719 GCA_049302895.1 Actinomycetota bacterium
CTCCTGTCGTTGATCTACGCTACCAGCGGCAGCGCCACAATATTTGGCAAGGATGTGGTCAAGTTCGGGCCGGAGATAAAGAAAGAAATCGGTTATTTGCCGGGCGAGGTTTTCTACTATGACAACATGCGGGTAAAAGGCCTGCTGAACTATTCCGCAAGCTTTTACAAAAAAGACTGCACAAAGAGAATCCGGGAACTTGCCGAGATTATGAATCTGGAATTAGACAAGAAAATCGACGACCTTTCATATGGAAACAAAAAGAAAGTCGGGATCGTCCAGGGCCTTCTGCACGAGCCAAAATTGATAATTCTGGACGAGCCCACCGGCGGCCTGGACCCCCTGATGCAACAGAAGTTCTTTAACCTGGTAAGGGATGAGAACAAAAAAGGGGCCACGATATTTCTTTCCTCGCATATTTTGAGCGAGGTCCAACGGCTGTGCCACCGGGTCGCTATCATCAAGGAAGGCCGGATTGTCAAAATCGAAAAGATGAGCGATTTAGCCAAAAGTAATTACAGCAAAATAAAACTAGAAGCAAAAACCCCGATTGCCGAGGGCTATTTCAATATAGAAGGAGTCAGCGGCCTGAAAACCGAGAATCACTCAACCACCTTTATGTTCAAAGGGGATATCAACTCTATGACTAAAAAGATAGCGGCGCTGGATCTTGTCAGCCTTTGGGTTGAAGAGCCGGACCTGGAAGACATCTTCCTGCACTACTACCAATAGGAGCCGCGCTATGCTCAATATGTATCTACACGAGTTGAAGCAATATCGCCGGATAACGATAATCTGGATTGTTTCGCTGGTCACAGCGGCCGGTCTTTATATGGCTTTATATCCCAGTATGGCACCACAGATGCAGGCATTAAAGAAGATACTCGCAAACTATCCGAAGGCCCTGCTAGCCGCCCTTGGCGTAGGACCGAACCTTTTTCTCTCGTTCGCCGGCTTCTACTCAATAATCATGGCTTTTATGATGCTCGCCACGTCCATCCAGGCGATGAACATCGGTACCGGGATTGTGGCCAAAGAAGAGCACAGCCATACCGCCGAGTTCCTGCTGGCCAAACCCATTAATAGAACGCAGGTTCTGACCGCGAAACTGCTGGCGGCCCTGACCATACTCCTGATAACCAACGCATTCTTTATGGCCGCGATGTGGGCCGAAATCAGTGTTTTGGCGAATACCTCGATGGCCGGTAAAACCTTTATTCTTATGACGTTGACCTTGCTGTTTGTCCAGCTCTTCTTCTTGGGCTTGGGTTTTCTCGTATCCGTTACGGCGCCTAAAATCAGGTCCGTCTTGTCAATATCACTGTCCACGGTCTTCGTGTTCTACATTGTCGGCGTATTCGATTCAATAATAGGATCCAAAGCGGTCAGATATCTGACTCCATTCAAATTCTTTGACAATCAATACATAATAAAAAATGGTTCATATGAGCCGGCGTTCCTGGTTGTTGAAGTAGTTTTCCTGGCCGCGGTCATAATAGCCGCCTATTATTTCTACCTAAAGCGCGACATTCGCACTACTTAGGCTTTTTCTTAAGGAGGCTTAAAGATGAACATATACTTGAGAGAACTTAAGGCTCGCCGCAAGTCCATAATCTTCTGGTCTATCGGATTATTTCTCATGGACGCGGCGAGTATGAACAAATTTGCCGGTTTCGAAAAGTCCGGCCAGGCCACCCAGGTGTTTGCCGCTTTCCCCAAGGGATTAGCAAGAGCTTTTGGTTTAGGGAATGTTGACATTAATACCGCCCTTGGCTGGTTTGCTATGGCGTTTATGTATTTGCTCGTCTTGGTCGCCATCCATGCCTCATTGCTTGGCGCCGGAATACTGGCCGAGGAAGAGCAGGATAAAACGGCCGAATTCCTCTACGCCAAGCCGATCTCACGGGCTAAGGTTATTACGGAAAAACTCCTGGCGGCGCTGACTCTTGTCATCATCCTTAATATCGTCACGCTCCTGTCGTCGATTTCCATGGTCGCAGCGTTTAACAAAGGCGTTTCTCCAACTAAGGAAATCCTTCTGATGATGGCCGGGATGTTCGTGGTCCAGATAATCTTTATGGTCATCGGGAGCGCGGCGGCGGCCATTGTTAGGAAACCTAAATACGCTGCGGCGGCGGCTTCCGCCATCATGTTTTCTACGTTCTTTGTTTCGTTGTGGCTGGACATAACCGAAAAACTGCCCGGGTTGAAGTATTTTACGCCGTATAAGTATTTCGACGCCAAGGTAATCGCCAACCACCAGAAATTTGATTATGTTTATCTCGTAATCTCTATCGGGATTATTGCCGCGATGCTGGCGGCTACCTATTTCTTCTACGAGGGTAGGGACTTAAGCATTTAGCGCCTTCGTATTTCTACGCTACGTAGTTGTTCGAAGACATCATCTTCCGAATACTGTTTCAACAAGGGAGCCCTCTATTTAGTCTTGATGACCTGCGATAAATCCCATATGATGTCAGAGAAGAAGTCCAAATCGTGACCCGTTAAGTCCACTTAGCTCCTGCTCAATCTCTTTAAATACGTTTTACCCTCCTACGCAGAAAGCCACGCACGTTAGTGCGTGGATGAATGCGAGAGGGGTAACCCTCCGTAGCCTTGGCGAAGGAGGGTATGCTTCGGAGGGTTCCGCCCGACGAAGCATGTGGAGGTGCCACGGACGTAAGTCCGTGGGGCTCCACGATTCTACTTCCCATCGCATCGAGGCTTTCTTGTTTGCGATAGAATAGATAAAGCATGAATTATCACCAATATTCAGATGTAGAGTTGGCGTCCAAATTTATCGCCGGTGACGAGGAAGCCTTTGCTGAGCTTGTCAGGAGATATGCTAGACATATCTATAATTTAGCTTACAGATTCACTCGCGATGTTGGAGAGGCTGAGGATCTGGTACAGGAGGTCTTCTTCAGGGTTTATAAAGCGCTTCCAAGATCAGAAACACCAAAATCTTCTTTGAAACCATGGATATTAAGAATTGCCACCAATCTTAGCATTAATTGGGTAAAGAAGAAGAAAAAACCAACATTTCCTGAGGCAAAAAGCAATCGCGAGCTTGAATCATTCATTGACTCCCTTCCCGACGAAAGCGCTCTTCCGAGTGAACTTTTTGAGCAAAAAAATCTTCAAGAGATTCTTCAAGAAGCTATTTTAAGGCTGCCCTTGAAATACCAACCCGTTGTCGTCCTTCGCTACAGTGAGGAGTTAAGCTTCGAAGAAATCGCTGGTGTTCTCAACATCCCCGTCGGCACAGCAAAAATCTACTTTTTCCGTGCCAAGAAGCTCTTAAGAGAATTTCTCAAAGAAACGATTTAGCTTTGGCGAATTGAAACCAATTTAATTGTTTTATTGTTTATATAGTAGGAGGTTGTAATGACTGAGGATTCGATCGATAGATTGTTTTCAAATCTCAAATCAGTTGCTGTTCCCTCGGGTTTCGAGGATCGCATTCTTCTTCGTGTAGAAGAAAGAATCAATAGCTCACTTAAGAGACGTCTGTACACGAAGGTTGCTCTTATGGGTTCTGCTATATTGATTCTAATGCCTGTATTTGTGCTGGCATTCAGATGGATGATCTCTGATCTGCTGTCCAGCGGCATGATAGGTTTTTTGACTATTTTGGTAACGGATTTTAGTTCTGTTTGGGGTTCCTTGAGTGACCTAATCTGGGGGATTCTTGAGTCATTTCCGATTGCGGGCACTTT
>JBAQMN010000198.1:0-15818 GCA_049302895.1 Actinomycetota bacterium
TATTACTTAACTGTGGCGATTGTGCTGGCGGTGATCAGCGGTACCTCGCTTTATACCTATTTGGATAATCTGAGTGCGGGCCTGGAAGCGGGGGAGACGGTTAAGGTTGTCCTCGCTTCCCGCGACATCCCGGCTCGAACGGCTATATCCTCTGAGATGCTAAAGTTCGACAAATTACCGAAGAAATCGGTTAGTTCGGACGCGTTTTCGGACAGAAATGGTCTGGTTGGCCTGACAACTGTCCTTCCGATTTTTAAGGGCGAACCTATCCTTGCCAGGAAGTTAGGTTTGAAAGGGCGCGACGAAGGGCTGGCATCGTCGATCTCCAGAGGCGCGCGGGGTTTCACTCTTGTCCTTGAAGAGGGGAACCCCATTCTCAGAGAGCTTAAGCCTGGAAACAGTGTCGACGTACTGGTGACTCTGAATCGCGATGTGACCGGAAAGCCGATGACCAGGACTATTCTTCAACAAAAGGAGGTAATGGCCATCGGTTCAAGTTCGCCTTTTCCGGTGACCTTGCTGGTGTCGCCGCTCGAGGCGGAGAAGTTAGCCTTCGCCCAGGCCAGCGGGAAGATAACGCTCACTCTGTGTCCGAGCGAAGGGGAAAAGATGCCAAGGTTATCGGGAATATCGGCTGATGATTTGTAAAGTTTATCCCCGCCGAACTTTGGCGGGGTACGACCCGTAGGGAGGGAGAATGGAAGAGCAGGGTCAGAAGATCAGCTTTTATTTAGCTGACGATAAGGAAGAGAGTTCCAAATTCTTAAAAGAGCTCATTGAAAAGGAACCCAACTGGGTTTTAACCGGATCGGCGTCGACCTACGAGGATTTTATCAGTGGTGTTCTCGGCTGTGAGCCCGATGTTATCCTGGCAAGCATCGCCTTTCTTATTCTGCTGGATGAAAGTGAGCGGGAACAGTTGATGGGAACACTACCTTCTGCGGTGATCCTGGCGATTTCGGACAGCGATTCTCTTCCGGAGTTGCGAGCGGCTCTGTGCTTGGGAGCAAGGGATGTTCTGGTCTGGACCAGTGGGAGGGAGGATGCGAGGGAGCTAATTGAGAAGCATGGGAGGCTCGAGAGGGAACGTCTGCATTATCTTGTTAAGCAAGGCCGTTTAACCGCTGGTGAGGATTTCCAGTCCGATTTCCTGAAGGAACAGAACGAGACGGGACAAATTGTCGCTCTCTCAAGCGGGAAAGGCGGGGTGGGCAAGAGCTTTCTCGCCTGCCACCTGGCCGCTGTGCTCGGCAGATTCAGCCAGGCTAAGGTGGCGCTGGTCGACCTCAATCTCCACCTCGCCTCCCTCACCACTCTTCTCAACATCCCATCTGATCACTCTCCTAAGACCATCTCTGACCTTCTAACCGTCATCGACGAGATCGATTCTCAGGTGCTGGGAAGCGTTCTTTACAAGCACGCGGAGGGATTTGATGTTCTGCTGGCACCGGAAAGTTTTGAGGAGACAAGAAAACTTGACCCTGAACACATCGAGACAATTCTTGAATCCCTGCGGGGTCAATTTGACCTGGTGTTGGTGGATGTCGGCACGCCTTTATCGGAAGTTTGTTTAAAGGCGCTGGATAAGGCGACGACGATTCTTATTTTAACCACTCTGGATGTCCCGGCTATTCAGAGCAATCTCCACTTGCTGAAGGTTTTTAGGGATATAGGAATTTCAGAGCAAAAGGTCAAGGCGGTTATCAATCGAATCGATTCAAGGTTTGCCCTGGACATTTCGTCGCTCCAGAGGATTCTTCCTCTACCGATCCTGGGAGAGATCGTGGAGGACAAAGGTGCCGTCAACCTTTTCGAGAGGGAGGGCAATCTTCTTCTAGATCGTCTCGATCTCACCATCATGCGGGGAATCGCCGACCTGGCCTGTGAGATATTCCCTTTCGATCTGCCAAAAAGAAAAAGGAGGTTTCCTTTCTCTAAGGATAAATGAGAACAAAAGAGATCAGAATGCTAAAAGAGCGGCTCAGAAGACGAATGCTTAAGGAAACGACGTTGGCTCAGACAGGGGCAACAGGCGAGAGAGAGCTGGTCAAAGCGGGTATTGAAAGATTCTTAAGGGAAGAGAAGGTGCTTTTACCGGCTCGGGAGCGAAAGATTCTCATCGAAGAGCTGGTGAACGAGATAACTGGTCTTGGTCCGCTGCAGCCACTTCTTGAAGACGCAGACATAACTGAGGTTATGGTGAATAAGTTCGACGAGGTTTATATCGAGAGGAAAGGCAGACTGGACCTTACCGGCGTGCGTTTCGAGAGCGAATCCCAGCTCTATCACACCATTGAAAGAATAATCTCTCCCCTCGGTCTGCGGATTGATGAAAGCTCACCCATGGTCGACGGGCGGCTTCCCGATGGCTCCCGGGTCAACGCCATTATTCCACCTCTATCTCTTAAAGGGCCCGTTTTGACTATCCGCAAATTTAGCACCGTTCCTCTAACTATGGAGGACCTGGTCGAGGAGGGGACGCTCCCTGGCGACCTGGCAAGATTCCTGGCCGGTGCGGTAAAGGCTAAGTCCAATATCGTCGTTTCCGGCGGAACGGGTTCGGGCAAGACAACCTTCTTAAATGTGTTATCTTCCTTTATTCCTGCAGGTGAGCGCCTCATAACCATCGAAGACGCGGCCGAACTCAGATTCAACCAACCACACGTTATCTCTCTGGAGAGTCGCCCGCCAAACATCGAGGGCCAGGGTGAGGTGACCATTCGTGATCTGGTTCGGAATGCTCTGAGGATGCGGCCGGATCGTATCATCGTCGGCGAGGTCAGAGGGGGAGAGGCGCTGGACATGCTCCAGGCGATGAACACCGGCCACGAAGGCTCCTTGACAACCGCTCACGCCAATTCCTGCGAGGATCTTTTGAGAAGACTTGAGACCATGGTTTTGATGTCGGATGTCAATCTTCCGGTCGGTCCGGTTCGGGAGCAGATCGCTTCTGCAATCGACCTCATCGTTCAGACGGCGCGCCTCACGGATGGATTGAGAAAAGTGGTGGAAATAGCCAGGGTCTCCTCCTTTGAAGACGGGGAGATAAAACTGACAAGGCTCTATGAATTCCAGCGGGAGAGACAGTGCCAATCGTAATTTTCATCTCTGTCAGCGTTTATTTCCTGGTGCGCCTTCTTGAAAAGGTAGAGAATTGTCGAACCAAGGAAAGGATTTTGGCTCGATTGGGCAATGATTCAAAGGCAGACAGTTTGGAACAGAGATTTATGGCTCTGGAGGGACTGGTACGGGATTTAATATCTCCCTTGATTCGGAGGCGGCGTTTGCAGGTCATCGAGGAGCAGCTACCCGATTTTCTTCTATTTATCGCCAATGCCTTGAGAGCTTCCTTTTCCATCAGGCAGGCTCTGGGAGAGGCTTCCCAGCAAATGGCGGCTCCTCTCGGAGGGGAGCTACGAATTCTACAGAAAGAACTCGAGTTTGGTGCGGGTCTCGAGGAAGCTCTGCGGAATATGGTCAGTCGCCTACCCTTGAAGGATTTGGATCTGACGGCTACCGCTTTGATCACGGCTCACCAGGCCGGAGGGAATTTGGTTTATATTCTTGATTCGCTGGCGGAGGCCATTCGCCAGCGCCACAATCTGAAGCGAGATGTTCAAGTTTTGACTTCCCAGGGTCGTCTCTCGGGCTTGATCCTGAGCGGATTACCGGTGGGTTTTCTTCTCTTTATGCTTCTCTTTTCCCGGGAGCGAGTAACCAGCCTTCTCACCACGAACCTCGGTTGGTCACTTCTGCTTATCGGTCTCTCCCTCAATTTGGCTGGATTCTTATGGATCAGAAAGATTGTTGCTATCGAGGTGTAAAGTGAGCCTTCTAATATCCTTCCTTTTTGGTTTGACGCTGGCTATGGCGGTTCTTGCCAGGGGTGCCAGAAAGAGCGGTCGGTCCCTGGTGAGACTACAAACCCGTCGTTCTTTGGTAAGATCAGACCCCCAAGAGGGGAGGGAAACAAGTAAGAAGTTTTTTGAATTGATTCGCCGCTGGTGTCGATGGCTATCCGCCGTTTTTCCCTGGATAGAAAGGCTTGAGAGTACTTCAAGAACGGGGGAAAGACTCGCCCTGGCCGGAAATCCTCTAAGCCTGACGGTAAAGGAGTTTTTGGGTCTTAAGGTCTTGAGCGGGCTGGCCCTGGCAACAGGGGTAGCTATTTTGTCTCTGAACCTTTTTGGCATCCTGTCTTTTCCCTTCTTCTTTCTGGTTGGTCTTTTTCTGCCCGAAATCTGGCTCAGACGGGTTTTTTGGAAGCGCACCCAGGATCTCGAGAGCGCCTTGCCTGAGATGATCGACATATTAACTATCCTGGTCACGGCGGGACTGAACCTCAATCTGGCCTTGCCAAAGGTGACTGAGAAACTGACCGGCGTTCTTAAGACCGAAACAAAAAAGGTCGTTCGGGAGATGGAGCTTGGTCTTCCCAGAGTTGAAGCTTTTGAGAATCTGATGAAAAGAAACAAATCGGATCAGTTAAGAGGGTTTATTTCAGTGCTGATTCAGGCCGAGAGATACGGGCAGCCCGTGGCGACGGTGCTCAAGATTCAGTCGAGACAGGCGCGGGAGCTCAAGCGAAAGAAAGCCGAAGAGCAAGCCCGTAAAGCCCCCGTCAAACTTCTCTTTCCCCTGATCTTTCTCATTTTGCCAGCCTTCCTCGTCCTAACCGTCGGCACATCTCTGATTTCAATGATCAATTAGGAAGAGCCGAGGCCCCGCCAGAGTGCGGCGGGACAGGCAAGGTGCCTCGGCTACCACCCCCTCCTAATTCCTCCCCCTTGGAGGGGGAGAATAGAGGTGGGGGTGTCTATGTTATAATGTTTATAGGTGAAAATTAGGTGGTTTTTAAGGTTCTTCAGAGGGCTCTTCGCTTCGGCGAGGCCAAAAAATTAAGAGAACTAAATAATCAGGTTGCGGCGGTTAATGCTCTGGAAGAGAAGGTTCAGGCTCCTTCAGACGGGAAATTGGCGGCAAAAACAGGTGAATTCAAGGCTCGCCTGAAGAAGGGTGAGACCCTGGATGATCTCCTTCCCGATGTATTCACTGTCGTCCGCGAAGTTGCTAATCGCACCCTGAAGATGCGTCCTTTCGATGTCCAGGTAATGGGCGGCATCGTTCTTCACGAAGGAAAAATTGCCGAGATGAAGACGGGAGAAGGGAAAACCCTCGTCGCAACCATGCCGGTATATTTAAACGCTCTGGAGGGTAAGGGCGTTCACGTTGTCACGGTTAACGATTACCTGGCCAAGCGGGATACACAGTGGATGGGACCGATCTATCACTTCCTCGGTCTCTCGGTGGCTGTTCTCCAGCACGAAGAGGCCTATCTCTATGACCCAAGCTATCCGGCCGGGGAGGAGCGTCTCCAGAATCTGCGTTCGATTTCCCGTCAGGAGGCCTACGAGGCCGATATAACCTACGGAACCAACACCGAGTTTGGCTTCGATTATCTGAGGGACAACATGGCGGTGAGTCTGGATGAGAAGGTGCAGCGGGGTCACCACTATGCCATCGTCGACGAGGTCGACAGCATCTTGATCGACGAGTCAAGAACCCCTCTAATTATCTCGGGTGCCCCCGAGGAGTCGACCAAGCTTTACCGGCAGTTCGCTCGGATCGCTCCCGTTCTCAAACGGGGAGTCGACTACGAGGTGGACGAGAAAACTCAGACTGTATCCGTGACGGAAAAGGGAATCGCCAGAGTGGAAGAGATTCTGAACGTCGATAATCTCTACGACCATGTCAACACCCAGCTTGTTCATAACCTCCAACAGGCTCTAAGGGCCCACAGCCTGTTCAAAAAGGATGTCGATTACATTATTAAAGACGGTGAAGTAATCATCGTCGATGAGTTCACTGGGCGACTGATGTTCGGCCGGCGTTATAGCGAAGGGCTTCACCAGGCCATCGAGGCCAAGGAGCGAGTGGCCATCCGTGAGGAGAGTCAAACTCTCGCTACCATCACCCTTCAGAATTATTTCCGAATGTACGAAAAACTGGCCGGCATGACCGGCACCGCGGCTACGGAGGCAGACGAGTTCCTGCATACCTACAAGCTGGAGACGGTGGTCGTACCAACCCACAAGCCGATGATCCGTGAGGACATATCCGATGTTATCTACAAAAAGGAAGAAGGCAAGTTCAAAGCGGTGGTAGAGGATATCGTGGAGCGCCACAAGCGGGGTCAGCCCGTTCTGGTCGGCACCATCTCTATTGAGAAGTCGGAGTACCTGAGTAGAACGCTTCAGAAGAGGGGTATTCCCCATGAGGTTCTCAACGCCAAACATCACGAGCGGGAAGCACACATCATCGCCAAAGCGGGAGAGAAGGAAGCGGTAACCATTGCCACAAATATGGCCGGGCGCGGCGTTGACATAATTCTAGGCGATGGTGTTGTCAAGCTGGGTGGGCTTCACATCCTCGGCACTGAGCGACACGAGGCACGGCGAATCGACAATCAGTTACGGGGCCGTTCAGGTCGCCAGGGGGATCCCGGCTCCTCTCAGTTCTATCTATCTCTCGAGGACGATCTGATGAGGCTTTTTGCCGCCGAAAGGATTTCATCCCTTATGGAGAGGCTGGGATTTCCAGAGGATATGCCCATCGAGCATTCCCTGGTAACAAAGTCTATCGAGACGGCTCAGCGGCAGGTGGAGGCTCAGAATTTCGCCATGCGAAAGCATGTTCTCGAGTACGACGATGTTATGAATAAGCAGCGGGAGGTCATCTACAAGCAGCGAGACGAGATTTTGGCTGGGAGTGACATTCACGATCACGTGTTGGAGCTTATCGACGAGGTGGTCGAGGGCACGGTCGAAACATTTACAGATAGAAACGTCCATCCAGAGGAGTGGGATCTCGATGGTCTATTCGTATATACATCTCAGCTCTTTCCTCTCTCTCTGTCCAAAAAAGACCTCGACGTTGGTGCTTTAACCCAGGAAAAGCTCCAGGTGATGTTCCTTGACGACGCCAGGAAGGCTTACGAGAAAAGAGAGAAAGAATTTGGCAGCGAGCTGTTGCGCGAACTGGAGCGCACCGTTATGCTTAATGTGATAGACAATCGCTGGCGTGAGCACCTCTATGAAATGGACTATCTCCGTGAGGGGATTGGGCTTCGCGCGATCGGTCAGCGGGACCCGCTTATAGAGTATAAAAACGAAGGCTTCGGCATGTTTCAGCAGATGATTGCGGGGATCAAGGAGGATTTTGTCAGATACATATATCATCTACGGGTGGCTTATGCTGAGCCCGTTCGGCCGCGGCCTGTTCTGGTCGCGAGTGGCGGTAGTGCCGAGGTAAGCTCAGAGCCCAAGGAGAAGCCGGCTCGTGAGAGAGTTGGGTCTGACAAAGTCGGCCGAAACGATCCCTGTTCCTGCGGCAGCGGCAAAAAGTATAAGAAGTGTTGCGGAGCATAAACAAAGGCAGCGAGAAGCAGGGATGGTTCTCGACAGGCTCGGTTCTCGACTACGCTCGAACACTATTGGAATATTCTTCGAGCGAGTCCGCCGTAGGCGGGCGAGTCGAGAAGGCTCGGCAACATCGTAGGTCAATTCAAAAACAGGTAGCCGAGGCACCTTGCCTGTCCCGCCGCACTCTGGCGGGGCCTCGGCCAGAAAAACAGCACAAAGGAGTGTATCTGAATTATGTTAGTTGATCATTCAGAAGCATTAGAAGAGCTAAAAGAAAAGATATATCACCTGAGGGACTATCTTTGACATCCCAGGAAAAACTGGGAGAATCGATGAGCTGAAAAGAGAGCTCCAGAAACCGGATTTCTGGGAGGACAAGGAGAGAGCTCGCACCCTAACCACCGAACTATCCGATCTGGAAGAAGATGTAGATTCTATTCTTAAGTTAGTGAGAGAGGTCGAAGAGCTCTCTTCTCTTAACAGCATAGCCCTGGCTGAGCAGGATGAAGGTTTAGCCTCCGAGCTCGAACCAGAAATAAATCAGCTAAATCTCAAGGTTCAGGATTTAGAGAGGAGAAGCTTTTTTTCTGGCCAATTCGACAGGAACGACGCCATCGCCAGCATCCACCCTGGTGCTGGAGGGATGGAGTCACAGGATTGGGCGGAGATGCTTCTCAGAATGTATTTGAAGTGGGTCGATCGAAAGGGTTTCAAGGCAGAGATAAATGACTATCTACCTGGGGAAGAAGCCGGCCTGAAGAGCGTCACCTTTACAGTCCATGGTCCTTATGCTTACGGGCTTCTCCTAGCCGAAAAAGGTGTACACCGCCTGGTGAGAATTTCCCCTTTTGATCAGGCAAAGAGACGGCACACCTCCTTCGCCTCTGTGGATGTTATTCCCCTGGTCGAGGAGGAGGTCAAGGTTGAGATAAATCCGGAAGATCTGAAGGTGGAAACCTATCGTGCGAGCGGGCCAGGTGGACAGCACGTAAATGTGACGGATTCGGCTGTTCGCATAACACATATCCCGACGAAGTTAACGGCTCAGAGTCAGAACGAGCGCTCCCAATTCCGCAACAAGGAGATCGCTATGAAGATTTTGAGAGCTCGTCTCTTTAACCTTTTGAGGGAGGAGAGGGAAAAGAAACTGGAAGAGATCAGGGGAGAGCAAAGCGAAATAGCCTTTGGAAGCCAGATTCGCTCATACGTGTTTCATCCCTACAGAATGGTTAAGGATCATCGGACCGTTTTGCAGAGGGGCGACATCGATTCCGTCATGGATGGCGATATAGATCAGTTTATCGACGCCTACCTTAAAAAAACCAAAAATCAAAAACCAAAAATCAAAAACAGGTAGTGTCTTATTCTTCGAGCGAGCCCTTCGACAGGCTCCGGACAAGCTCCGCGAGTCGAGAAGTTCTCGACAAGCCCCGACTAGTCGGGGCAAGCTCGAACAATATGTGGGAGGACATGTGAGGTTAGTAATTGATTTGCATACGCACACGGTGGCCAGTGGACACGCATACAGCACGATGGACGAGATCGCCCGAAAAGCGGCGGAAAAGGGACTCGAAGTGGTCGCCTTTACCGATCATGGACCGAGTCTGCCGGGCGGCGCTCACCAGTATCACTTTTGGAACTTGAGGGTTTTACCTGATGAGATGTATGGCGTCAGAGTTTTAAAGGGTGCCGAAGCGAACATTACAAATCACAACGGCGATCTGGATCTGGACGAAGACCTTCTGAAAACCCTTGACGTAGTGGCCATAGGTTTCCATCCCTTTTGTGGGTACGAGGGTAAAACGGTGGAGGAGAACACCCGAACCCTGATTAAGGCGATGCAAAACCCCTTCGTTCACATAGTTGTTCACCCTGGAAATCCCTGGTTCCCTGTGGAAATAGGTCAAGTTGTTGAGGCAGCAAGAAAATGGAACGTTCTGCTGGAATTGAACAATAGCTCCTTTGTTACCAGCCGACCCGGCGGAGAGGACGTAAGTCGCGGCATTGCCAAGGCCGTCTACGAAGCGGGCCTTGATATAGTTCTCGGAAGCGACGCTCACCTGGCCGATCTGGTAGGGGAGTTTACGCAGGCTTCGAGGGAGGCCACGGAAATCGGATTCTCTCCCGATCGAATTATTAACACTTCGGCCGAGAGAACCCTCGAATTCTTAAGAAACAAAGGGGTTAAGAGTTGAGGAAACGATGGCTCATAATCTCTGGAATCATCCTCGTCCTACTTGCCACAGCCGCCGTATTTCTCGAATTTGTCGTCACTCGACAGGTCGAAGACAGAATAGCTATCCTTGTCAGGGATGGACTGAACCTGACCACTACCCCACACGTCGAAGTGTCTGCTCACCCCATTCTTCTCAAGATTTATGAAGGTCGCATCGACTCCATCCTGGTTGAAGTGTCTGATGCTCCTGTTGATCAGACAAATCTGGAGAAGGTTGTTGTCAAAGTCAAGAATCTCAGGTTTGATACGGGCCTCTTGATGAGAACAGGGGAGCTCGCTATCATCGGCGCAGATTCCGCACAGGTAAAAATCGTTGTGTCCGAGAGAGAAGTCAGTCGATATCTGCAGAGTTTTCTCCCTGGCTCCGTGGTCAAACTTGAGAGGGGGAGAGTTAGATACACTGGAACCTTCAGTTTCTTAGGCCAGAGCTTTAATCTCGATATCTGGGGCAGAGTGGTGCTTGAGGATCATAGTTCGATGGTGTTTCAGCCGGACAGAGAGAGTATCGACCGCTTGGCTATTCCAGAGGCCGCTAAGGATTACCTGGTAAATTCCCTCTCTTTCCAGGCTCCGGTGCCCAATTTGCCCTCGAACCTCAGCATCTCTAATATAATAGTTGAATCGGGTAGGCTCACGGTCATCGGGACCATTGCTGATTTTCAACGGTTTGGACTGGGAGGTTGAGGCTTGAAACGAGGGGAGATTGAAAGAGTTCTTAAAGATAGGGCCCTGGAGCTGCGGCAGCATGTCATAAGGATGATCGGTAAGGCTGGGTCGGGGCACCCCGGGGGTTCTCTTTCTGCTGCCGATATCGTGGCCGTTCTATATTTTCACCATCTTCGGCACAAACCCGAGAATCCCAAATGGCCTAATCGAGACCGATTCGTATTAAGTAAAGGCCATGCGTGTCCTATTCTTTATGCTGCTCTGGCAGAATCTGGATACTTTCCTGTAGAGGAGCTGATGACTCTCCGGCAACTCGGGGGAAGATTGGAGGGTCACCCTGACATGCGCAAACTTCCTGGTGTCGAGATATCCTCGGGTTCGCTCGGCCAGGGTCTGGCGGCGGGAAATGGCATGGCTCTTGCGGCGAGATTGGACGGCCTGGATTACCGGGTTTATGTGCTTATGGGCGACGGGGAATGTCAGGAGGGAGAGATCTGGGAAGCGGCCATGTTTGCTGCTCACTTCCGATTGGATAATGTGGTAGGTATCGTTGATTATAACAATCTTCAGATAGACGGCTTTGTCAGCGATATTATGGAGATACAGCCCCTGAAAGACAAATGGCGCTCTTTTGGTTGGCACGTCATAGAGATCGACGGGCACAACATTCTTCAGATCATTGATGCTCTAAATGAAGCCGGAAGCATCAAGAGAAAACCCACCGTGATAATCGCTAACACGGTCAAGTGCAAGGGTGTATCTTTTATGGAGAACAAGGTGGAGTTCCATGGTCGAGCTCCCACTGCCGACGAACTGGAACGGGCACTAAAAGAGCTCGAATGCGTGGAAGAAATCGAAGAAGTCTGATGCAGGGTATGAAATAATAAGTCGACCTAAAGGTCGACCTGCCTATGGCAGGCGGACCTTCAGGTCCGCTATAATATGTGCGAGGAATGGATGAATATGAAGGCAACTCGGGAAGCCCTGGGCGATGCTTTAATTGAGTTAGGCGGAAAGAACAAGGACATAGTTGTTCTCGATGCCGATCTGGCCAAGTCTACGTACACCGAGAAGTTTGCTCTGGAGTTTCCGGATAGGTTCTTCGACTGTGGCGTGGCTGAGCAGAACATGATGAGCACGGCAGCGGGATTAGCTTCCTCCGGGAAGATCGCTTACGTGGGCTCCTTTACCATTTTTACCGTCGGAAGGGCCTGGGATCAGTTAAGAAACGTGGTTGCCTACGGGAATCTGAATGTCAAAATCTGCCCAACTCATTCGGGAATCTCGGTTGGCGAGGACGGCTCCTCCCATCAACCTGTGGAGGACGTGGCGATGATGAGGGCGCTTCCGAATATGAAAGTGATCGTGCCGGCGGATTACTACGAGGCGCGTGAGGCGATAAGAAAGGCCAGTGAGATTCCCGGACCTATCTTTATAAGACTCGGCCGTCCCAAGGTGCCTCTTATATATGATGACAGCTACCAGTTTCGTTTTGGCCGGGCAGATGTCTTGCGCGAGGGGAAAGACGTATCCATTTTTGCGGCTGGAGCAATGGTTTCAATAAGCCTCGAAGCGGCTGATATGCTTGCTCGGGAGGGAATCGAGGCCGAAGTCATAAACATTTCAATGATCAAGCCCCTCGATGAGAAGACGGTTCTAAGCTCTGCCAGAAAGACTGGAAGGGTGATCACGGCGGAGGAGGGAAGCATTATTGGCGGCCTGGGAGGTGCTATTGCCGAGCTTCTGGGCGAAAAACTTCCTACGCCTATGAAAAGAGTTGGTCTAAATGATTGCTTTGGAACCTCGGGACCTTACGAGGAACTCTTTGAATATTTTGGTCTGACGGCCAAAAATATCGCCCAAGCAGCCACTACACTCTTATAGAGGTCGACCTTTAGGTCGACTCCTTTGCGGACCTAAAGGTCCGCCTGCCATAGGCAGGTCGACCTTTAGGTCGACTTTGTTGTGTTCTTGCCTTCCAAGATGATCTGGGCTACCGCGTACTTCTTACTATGAGAGATGCTCACAAAGATATCTTCTACCTTAAGAGCCATTGCCACTTCCTGAGCGTTTCCATACAAGGCGACCCTTGGTCTCTCCCGACCCTGGTCGGCTGCGATTTCAATCTCTGATAGCCTGATACGCTCAAAAGACTTATTTGCCAGGGCCTTAATCAGAGCCTCTTTGGCGGCAAAGCGGGCGGCGTAGTGGGCAGCAGGATCCTTCTTGCTCTCGCAGTATTCTATCTCCTTCCGGGTAAAGACTCGCTGCGGGAACGAGTCTTTCCAGCGCCCGAAGGCCTTTCTTACCCGGTCAATCTCTATGATATCGACGCCACTGCCACAAATCATTCGCAGTCCATTCTGTTAAACTTCTCGACTCGCTCCCCTCGCTCGAAGAATATTCAGTCGCTCCCTCGAAGACCAACAATAGTATTCGAGCTTGTCCCGACTAGTCGGGGCTTGTCGAGAACTCCCTTTGTTCTAGTAACTAGTATAATAACCCAATTGACCTCTAAAGAAAAGGTTGTGAATTTGCATTTTGAATTTTCGTTTGCTACACTATGAACAGGAGTTGGTTTCGTGATACGTATGCGCGAGGTTACCAAGCTTTATCCTGGTAACCATGTGGCTTTAGATAACGTCACGGTAGACATTGAAAAAGGCGAGTTCGTTTTTCTGGTCGGCCCCAGCGGATCTGGTAAGTCGACCTTTGTTCGTTTGGTTCTCAAAGAGCTCGAACCAACAAAGGGGAAAATCTTCGTGGCCGGCCGGGATATCGGACAATTGAGAAGTTCCAAGGTCCCCTACCTTAGACGAAACATTGGCTGCGTGTTCCAGGACTTCAAGTTGCTTCCCAATAAAACGGCTTTTGAGAACGTCGCCTTTGCGTTAGAAGTCATTGGACGACCCCGTTACATAATTCGTGCTCAGGTACCTGAGGTTCTCAAAATAGTCGGTCTGGGGAAGAAGGTCGACCGCTACCCCCACGAGCTTTCCGGTGGTGAGCAGCAGAGAGTATCCATTGCCCGCGCCTTTGTTAATCACCCACCCTTACTTCTTGCCGACGAGCCCACGGGAAACATAGACCCCACCACGTCTATGGGTCTGATGAAGCTCTTCAGTCGGATTAATCGACTGGGGACAACTATTCTCGTGGCAACTCACGATAGGGAGATGGTTGACAGCATGCGCAAGCGCGTGATTGCTCTTGAAGCGGGCAGGATGGTCAGAGACCAGATCAGAGGGGTTTACGGACATTGAGGATTAACGCAGGCTATTATATAAAAGAGGCTTTCGTAAGCTTCAGGAGGAATTGGGTTATGAGTATGGCGGCGGTTTCAACCGTGGCCATTTCCCTTTTCTTTCTGGGCTTTTTTGTTGTGCTCGGTCTCATATTTAGCACCAAATTCGGCGGTCTCGAAGCGGAAGCTAATGTCAATGTCTACCTGAAGGACGACATCACAATCGAACAGACCAAGGCTCTGCAGAGAAAGCTTTATTCCATGACCGAACTGAAGAGCGCCCGTTATGTCTCCAAGACCGAGGCTTTGAACAACTTCAGGAGGCGCATGAAGGATTCCCCTGGTCTCCTGGATGCTCTTTCCGGAAATCCCCTACCCGCATCCTTCGAGGTCAAGTTTAAGGATGAATACAGAAATCCCCAGACTGTTGATCTGCTTAGAGAGCGATTAAAGAATAATGGGGCTATTGACGACATAATAGGCCAGGAGGTTGTGAAAAGGCTTTTTGCCATCGCGGGTGTGGCCAGGTGGATATTCGTGACCATCATTGCTTTACTCTGGTTTGCGGCGGTGGCACTGATCGTGAATGCAATCAGGTTGGCCATTTTCGCCAGGAGAAAAGAGATTGAGGTCATGAAGTTGGTTGGCGCCTCCAACTGGTTTATCCGTTGGCCCTTTATCTTAGAGGGAATTTGGGCGGGGATACTCGGTGCTCTGATCGCATCGCTGCTCTTGATCGTGGCCGATCTGCAACTCTTTAAGCGGGTCGAGAGCATCGTACCGTTTATGTCCTTCAGTCTAAGTCAACAGCTCATGATGTACATCTTTTTGGCACTTTTTGGAGCGGGTATCCTAATAGGAGCCATTGGCAGTAGTCTGGCTCTGAGGAGATTCTTAAGGATTTAAGATGGCAGAAAATCGGGTTGCTAAGCGGACATTAGCCTTTATCTTATCGCTTTTCCTGTTTGCCGTGGCTTTTTCTCCCTTTGCCGGTGCGGTAAGAGATATTAGGGATATCAACCGGGATCTGGAGGAAATCAACCGCGGCCAGCAACAAATCGAAAAGCAGAAGGGAGATCTCCTTGCTCAGGTAACCGACGTTGAGCTCAGGCTTCATGCTCTTGACAAGGATATCGCGGCGCTTAATGACCAGTTGGCCGTGGTGAATAAAGCGAAGGCCAACGCCGAGGTCGAGCTGTTCAGGAAGCAGGCTGAACTGGGCAAGGCGGAGCAGAAACTCGAGCGGCAAAAATCCCTTCTGGATAAGCGAATAATTGGCATTTACAAGTATGGAGAGGTACCCTATTTTGACATCTTAACCGGATCCGAAGGCTTCGATGACTTTCTCTCCCGAGTCTTCTACCTGAAGCGTATAGTTAGTCAGGATAAGAGGCTTCTCGATCGCGTTAAAGTAGTCAAGGACGAGGTCCAGCAAGAGAGAGACGCTGTTGAAGCCAGAAGGCAAGAGGTAGCGAATAGCGAGAGGGCTATCAATGATATCAAACAACCTCTCGATCTGAAACAGAGGGAGTTTCAGGAGGAACGAAGCTATAAGCTAACCCTTCTTGAACAGATAAAAACCGATGAGGCCATAAAGGAAAGACTTATCGCGGCTCTTCTCGCCGAGCAGCAGGCCGCGGCCAACGCCGGAGCGGGTGTTGGCGGTGGAATTGCCCCTAACCCTCGAACCGGTTTTATCTGGCCGGTTTACGGAGCGATTAATTCTCCTTATGGCTATCGGATCCATCCCATCTTCGGCGATACGAGGTTCCATTACGGCATAGACATCGATGGATCAGAAGGAACTCCGGTTGTCGCTCCGGCTGGCGGGACAGTGATCGTGACCGAATGGAATTATTGGGTTGGTAATTCTATCAAGATTAATCATGGTGGAGGAATTCACACGCGATACGTGCACCTGCAGAGCATTTCCGTAAGCGTTGGTGATCAGGTAAGTCAGGGACAGGTAATCGGCACCGTTGGGAATACGGGTGTGCTTACAACAGGTCCCCATTTACATTTTGAAGTTTTTAATTACAACGACACAAGCCGTGCTGGAGATCCTTATTACTGGACGGTCGATCCCCTCGACTGGTTACCTCAGTAGGGAGTTTAAGTGCCACGAACATTTAGAACAGTAGCCCTCATTATCCTTGTTCTTTTTTTATCTGCAGCACTTTTTGCCGGCGGGTATTTTCTGGGCGAACGCCTGGGGGTTAAGCGATTCCTTGTTTCCCATCCCTCCTATGGC
>JBAQMN010000199.1:0-3364 GCA_049302895.1 Actinomycetota bacterium
GCTTTGCACATGTCGTAAATGGTGAGCGCCGCGATGGAGACGGCAGTTAAAGCCTCCATTTCCACTCCGGTTCTATCCTTAGTACGCACCACCGCCTCAACCTCCACCGCAGAATCATTCTCATCTATGTGAAAATTGATATTTATTCCAGTCAACGACAAGGGATGGCACATGGGAATGAGCTCGTGGGTCTTCTTTGCCGCCATAATGCCGGCCACCTGTGCCACAGCCAACACATCCCCTTTGGGGAGACCTCCCTCCTGGATCAGACGCAGAGTCTGGGGGGACATCTCCACTCTGGCGTTTGCGATCGCCTCGCGCGCCGTCGCCTCTTTCTCGCTCACATCGACCATTCTGGCCCTTCCCTTTTCGTCGATATGTGTCAATTTCCGAGGCAAGGTGCCTCGGCTACCTGATTTCTCCTCCGATTTCCGAGGCAAGGTGCCTCGGCTACCTGATTTCTCCTCCGATTTGCGAGGCAAGGTGCCTCGGCTACCTGATTTTTTATCTGGTGTCTGGTGTCTGGTGTCTGGCATCTGGTTATCCCCCAATCTGACTCATCATACGCCCGTTATCGTCTCTGCCGGTAAGCGTGTGCTCCTTCGGCTTCTTCCTCACGCCTTCCCCAATCAATTCAGCAATTCTTGTGCTGTCGGGTTCCGGCCTGAGAGCTGGTATCATATCGATCTCCTCATCGGAAAAAAGACACAAGCGCAGACGACCGTCGGCCGTCAGCCTCAAGCGGTTACATTCAGGGCAGAAATGATTACTCATGGCGCAGATCAAACTGATGCTTCCCAAGGCGCCTTTGAACCGATAATACGTTCTGGCTGGACCGAACCCAAGAGGAGACTCAACCTCCTCCAGTGTCCCAAACTTCCTGAGACTCCGCCCCATCTCCGAACAGGAGAAATTATACTTCTCGCCCAGGTGATTTGTTATCGGCATATACTCGATGAAACGGACGTGAACTGGGTATTCGTGTATGAATCGGGCAAAGGGAGACAAATCATCATTAATTCCTTTGAGAACCACCACATTCAACTTTACAGGAGAGAACCCGACTTCTAAAGCCTTCTTGATACCGGCCACGACGCAGTTGACATCCCCACCCCTGGTGATGTAGCGGAAAACATCAGGATCCAGGCTATTTATTCCAATATTTATTCTTCTTACCCCCGCCTGAAAAAGGTCCTGAGCGCAATCTGCCAGGGGCAAGCCATTTGTGGTTAGTGAAAGATCCTTCAGTCCAGGAATTTCAGCCATGTTTCGAATAAAGCCGAGAACGTCCCTTCTGATTAAGGGCTCACCGCCGGTTATTCTTATCTTCGAGATGCCTGCTTCAACCGCCGCCCTCGAGAAAGCCTCGAACTCCTCATAGGACAGAATCTTCTCACGGGGTATCAGCTTGATTCCCTCTTCGGGTCTGCAGTAGATGCATCTCAGATCGCACCGATCAATAATAGAAATTCTTAAATAATCGATTTTCCTGCCATATTGGTCAATCAATTCTGCCATTTTTTCCTTCTCCCTAGAAGTGCCTTTGTTAACTTTGCTACCTTTGCCAGAGAACTTTCCAGCGGACCTAAAGGTCCGCCTCTACGGGTTTTGTAGTGGCCGACCTTTAGGTCGGCTTCTTGAGGAGTTAGTATTGTTCGAGCCTCTCGACTTCGCTCGAGGCAGGCTTGTCGAGAACTCCCCCTTCTCGACTCGCTGCGCTCACTCGAAGAGTAAACTTCCCCTCAACGGGGAGGAACCTTTTCAATGGTCTTCCGGCATGCCTATCAAGTGCACCTTTATACGCTCTCCCGCCCTTATAAGCGATACCTCCACTGGCACCAGAGCCAGGCCATCCGCCAAAGCCATTGATTTCAAAATCCCAGATCCTTGAGGTCCGGTTGAGGAGACATAATATTGTTGCCCATCCTCACTCTCCAGCTTAACCCGCACAAAATGAAGCCTTCCAGGTTTTTTCTTAATATCCTCCCGCAAAATGGCTTCCGTCTCTGGACGAAAAAGTTTTTGATGTCCCATCATCTTACGAATAGAAGGGCGCACATACTCCTCGAAGCAAACCATAGAGGCGACGGGATTCCCTGGCAACCCGAAAACAAGCTTACCCTTTAGAGTCCAGAAGGCAAGGGGTTTACCAGGTTTCTGCGCCACTTTCCAGAACTTGAGGGACGCTCCCATGGAGGTCATAACATCCTTCACCACATCATACTCACCTACAGATACGCCTCCGGTCGTCAAGACCACATCGGCTTTTTCGAGACCCTCTCTTATCCTTGCTGTGACCGCCTCTTTCGTGTCTTCGACAATGCCAAGGCCAACGGGCTCGGCATGGATCTCTCGTACCTGAGCTTCCAGCGCGTAGGCGTTGCTGTTTCTTATCTTTCCAGGCACAAGCGGCTGGTCAATCTCCAGCAATTCGTCCCCGGTGGTGATAATTGCCGCCTTAGCGGGTCGAAAAACCTTTACTCGAGATTTTCCCAGCGAGGCCAACAACCCGATCTCGGCCGGACCAAGCAGGGCGCCTTTTCTCAAAACTGTTTCACCAAGACCGACGTCTTCACCAGCCCGCCGGACATTTTCTCCTTCTTCTACCGGATGCAGAACTTCAATTAAGTCTCTCGAACCCTCGGTATCCTCAACCTTCACCACTGCGTCGGCTCCCTTTGGAATGGGTGCGCCGGTCATGATCCTTACAGCGGTGCCAGAGGTAACTCGCTTTGTGCTCACCGTCCCGGCCGGCTCATCCTCCAGGACTATCAGGTGAGCAGGGGTTTCCGAAGAGGCAGCTGCCGTGTCTCCGGCGACGACGGCGAAACCGTCCATGGCGGAATTATCAAACGGAGGTATTTTCTCAGGAGAAACTATGTCCTCCGCCAAAATAAGACCAAGAGCATTTAGAAGCTCGGTCTCGACGGCTTCAAGCTCTATCGTTTGATCTAAGACAATCTTTTGTGCTTCTTCGAAGGAGATCATATCGCACCCTCCCCTAACCCCCCGCCTCTGGCGGGGGGAATGTCCTTTCTATTTTATCGGCGTCATGCTTTATTATGTGCAGGGCGGTTGCCTTAAAGCTTGCCACAACTTTCTGACCAACCTTGAGATCGAGATCCAATACCGACCGATGGGTGATGGTGGCAACCAAAGGAAAACCACAATCGAGATTTACCTTGGCGATGGGCCCTAAAACCTGGATCTTCGTGATTTTGGCCGGAAAGTGGTTTCGGGCACTGGCGTGAATTTCTGGCCGAGGCAAGGTGCCTCGGCTACCAGCCTGTCGCGCTGTATCGGCTGGCCTTCCAGTCGGGCGGACAGAGACCCCGCCTTCGGCGGGGCGGGCGTCCGCCCCTAC
>JBAQMN010000200.1:0-3655 GCA_049302895.1 Actinomycetota bacterium
AAGATGGCCAAGGAGATTTTTGATGAGAGCTTTGAGACCGGCAAACTGCCGAGGGTAATCGTCGAAGAGAAAGGTCTTGTTCAGATAACCGACGAGGCGGCTCTGGCCAAAATTGTTGATCAGATAATTGCTGAGAATCCCAGAGCCGTCGAGGACTTTAAGAAGGGGCAGGAGCGGGTGATAGGGTTTCTAGTCGGCCAGGTCATGCGTCTCACCCAGGGCAAAGCCAATCCTGACATCGTAAATAAGCTACTGCGAGAGAAGCTGAGGTGAGCACAATGCCCCCCATAATCGAAGTAAAAAATCTACGAAAGATATTTAATAGCCAGATTGCGGTGGACGGCATTGCATTCGCTGTTGGAACCGGAGAGATATTTGGCTTGCTGGGACCGAACGGCGCCGGCAAGTCAACCACCATTTCCATCCTTTCTGGTCTTCTCGAACCATCCTCAGGTGAGACTCTAATAGACGGCAAGAGCATCATCAAAGATCCGATGGGTGTAAAAAAGATCCTCGGCGTGATTCCTCAGGAGATAGCTCTCTACCCCACACTAACGGCCCGGGAGAATCTGCATTTCTGGGGTAGGATGTACGATTTAAGCGGATATGAGCTGAAGAAGCGGACCGAGGAGGTCTTGGCCCTTGTCGGGCTAACAGATCGCGCTAACGACAGAATAGACACTTACTCCGGAGGAATGAAGCGTCGTATAAACATCGCTGCTGGTCTCCTTCATAGACCTAAACTTCTTATGATGGACGAGCCAACGGTCGGAATCGACCCTCAGTCGCGGATAAACATTCTTGAGACGGTACAGAATCTGAACCGAGAGGGTATGACCATCCTGTACACCAGCCACTATATGGAGGAAGCAGAACTTCTCTGTGACCGTATCGCCATTATGGATGTGGGAAAGATTATTGCTGAGGGGACAAAAGAAGAGTTAAAGCGACTGGTAGGAAACGAGGATCTGATTAAGGTTCTGGTAAGTGAGGCTACACCCGAGTGCATTAATCAGGTTAGAGCTGTTCCACGCGTGGATAAGGTAACTCAGATGGGCGAGGGGGAAATTCACATTCTCTCCAAGGAAGGACGCAGAGCGTTAGCGGATGTAATCAAGACAATGGGCAAATGCGAGGTTAAGATTAACTCAATCGAGGTCGTTGAGCCCAATCTGGAGAGTGTTTTTATCCATCTTACCGGTAAAAGTCTCAGGGATTGAAAATAGAAATGAGCTTCAAATTCTTACGGGTTGCCTTCAAAGATGTGCTTCTTTTTGCTCGGGACAGACAAGCGCTGATACTTCTCATCGCTATGCCCATTGTCCTAATTCTTATTCTGGGCATCGCCCTGGGCCCGGTTTTTAGCGGTGCCGCTGAGATCTCCAAAACTCAGTTGGTCATCGTAGATAAAGATCGTGGTGAAGTATCCCATGCTCTCATCGATGATGTTTTTAAGTCCCCCAGATTAAGCAAGATAATCGAAGTGAAGAACCTCGATGAGTCTCAAGCCAAGGATCTCATCCGAAAAGGTGAACTGACAGCCCTTCTGGTGATTCCCTCAGAATTTTCTTCCCGAATAAAATCTGGATTGAGTTCGCATCTTGATGTCTATGCTGACCCAAATCAACCGATAAGAGCAGGTATCGTCCGAGGCATCGTCTCTTCTTTCGCCAATCAGGTCGGCGGCATCCAGATTCTGGTCAAGACGGCCCTCGGAGAACTCGTGGAGAGAAGGATTGTTACTCCTCGGGATGTACCAGCGGTCACGCCGGCTCTCATTGCCGCAGCCAGATCTGAGGCAGAAAAGGAGTTTGTAGCTATCAGGGAAGAGACGGCCGCAGCTTCAAAGAGAGTCAATGCCTTTCAGTACTACGCAGCCGGGATGGGTGTCATGTTTCTACTGTTCGCGGCGATGGCGGGAGCGCAGTCCATTCTTCGAGAGCGTGAGTCTCAGACTCTCGCTCGCCTCTTTACCACCCCGACAGATAAAGCAAGCATTCTTGCCGGCAAGCTCATTGGCACTTTCCTCATCTCCTTCGTTCAGTTTTCTTTAGTGATCGTCTTTACTTCTCTGGTCTATCAGGTCCATTGGGGGACCTCGCTTCCCGGAATTGTGATGATTTTGGCAGCAACTGTTTTTGCGGCCACCGGAGTGGCAGTTTTCATTGCGGCCATTTCCCGTACAGTGGCCACCGCCAACGTTCTGCAACAGTTCTTTGTCATGTCGATGGCCCTTATCGGCGGAAGCATGTTTCCTATCCTGGCTATGCCGGACTGGGTAAAGACTTTGAGTAAGGTGACCGTTAACGGCTGGGCTATAGCGACTTTTACTCAGCTCATGACGGATTCCAGCTATCACGTAGCTGTGATTCCCTCCCTTGCTCTTCTGGGGTACGGACTAATCTTCTTTGTCATCGGCGTCTGGCGTTTAAGGTTCTAAAGGGAATTATGATGCGAAAAATCTTTACCATTGCTCTTTATGGACTAAAACAGCTCAGCCGGGAGAGGGGAGTAATCGTTTTGATCCTCGGTCTACCTTTAATTTTCACCTTTCTCGTCGGATTTCTTTTTGGGGGCGGTGGAGAGAACAGAATTAAGGTCTCCTTTGTAGACAAAGATAAAAGCAGTTACTCTCGGCTGTTGCGAAGCGATATTGAGAACGAGAAAGCTTTGAAAATCGAGTCGAGCTCTCAATCCAAAGCTGTTCTAGCGGTTAAGGAAGGCAGGTCAGCGGCGGCTATAGTTATTCCTGAAGATTTTGGAACCCATCTCATCAAAGGAGAACGTATAGAAGTGAGATTCTTATCCACTCCACAGGCAACTACGTATTCGGCAGCGGTCAAGGAGATTCTTTCGGGAAGCCTGACGCGATTGAGCTTTGATGCCTCCACAGCCCGGCTGACTACTCGGGAGCTACAAACAAGAGGTCTGCTGGCTTCGGCGGAGCTTTCAAACGAGCAGAGCAGGATTTTTGAGAAGGCGGATAAAGCCTGGAAACCCCGGCCTATAGAAGTTAATTACGACATTCTTAAGGCTTCACAGGTGAGAGGGAAACAAACTCTGGCCTCTGGCATGGCTCAGGGATCGATGGGTTTCACCATGCTGTTTGTTATGATGGCACTGGTCATAGGTGCGCGGGGCATTCTTGAAGAGCGAAAGGTGGGCACTTTGGGCAGACTGCTGACTACGCCAACGTCAAAATTGGCTGTCCTATCTGGTAAGATTCTTCAACTGTTTTTGCAAGGAGTTGTTCAGACGACGATTCTGATTCTCTTCGGACGGTTTGTTTTCGGAGTGGAGTGGGGAAATTCGGTGGCAGGGGTTGTTATTCTCATGGGAGCATTTATTCTGGCTTCAACCGGTTTGGGAATAATGTTTTCAGCCCTGGTGCGCACTCCGGCTCAGATGGAGGCTCTGGGGACAATTACTGTCATCTCCATGTCCATGCTCGGCGGAGCCTGGTGGCCTATTGAGATAGTTCCACGCTATCTTCAGATCGCGGCCAAACTTATCCCGACGGGGTGGGTGATGGACGGTTTAACAAACATGATCGTTCGGGGAATGGGTGTTCAAGCTGCTATTCTCCCTGCTCTGGTACTTTTGGGCTTCGCTCTCCTCTTTTTTGCGGTTGGCTTGGCATTTCTCCGTCTCTAAT
>JBAQMN010000201.1:0-3214 GCA_049302895.1 Actinomycetota bacterium
CTCCATGGGCGGCAAAAAACGACGAAAAGGCATTCCCTAAGAAGGGAGAGCCGACCAGACCGAGCAGGGCGGCGGGAACGGCCAGGGCGATTAGGGGGTAGGACATGACCGGGGGAGACTCGTGGGCGCGGATCTTGTCGTTTCTGGGTTTGCCGAAGAAGACAAGAAAAAACAGTCTGAACATATAGAAGGCAGTCAAAAAAGCAGTGAAAAGTAAAATTCCAAAGATCAGATAATGGCCCCCTTTGAAGGCTTCAGCCAGGATTTCGTCCTTGCTCCAGAATCCCGACAGGGGAAAGATTCCGGCCAGGGACAGGGAGGCAATAAGGAAGGTTATCATGGTTGTCTTCATCTTTTTGGAGAGTCCTCCCATCTCATACATGTTCTGGGTTCCCGTTCCGTGAATTATGGATCCCGCACCCAGGAAAAGAAGAGCTTTGAAGAAGGCGTGTGTTACCAGGTGAAAGATTCCGGCGGTTACTCCTCCCACTCCCAGAGCGACCATCATGAATCCTAATTGAGAGATAGTAGAGTACGCTAAGACTTTCTTTATATCACTCATAGTAACAGCAATGGTTGCGGCCATTAGTGCAGTTATTGTCCCGATCACGGCCACAACGGTTAGGGCCGAGGGAAAGGCGGCCTCAAAGATAAAGGCCGACCTGGCTACTAGATAGATTCCCGCCGCGACCATGGTGGCGGCGTGTATCAGAGCGGATCCAGGGGTCGGCCCCTCCATGGCATCGGGAAGCCAGACGTGGAGGGGAAACTGGGCCGATTTTCCCATCGCTCCGGCAAAGAGTAGAATTCCTACGGCGGTAAGGATGGGCGCTCCTAACTTTCCCACCTCTATCATTTTTGAGAGGGATGTAAAGTTTGTGCTTCCTGCAAAGGCAATAAGGGCTGCTATCCCCAGGAAAAAGCCAACATCCCCGATTCTCGTTGCGATGAAGGCCTTCTTGGCTGCGTCTGAAGCTGACTTTTTCTCGAACCAGAAGCCAATCAGAAGATAGGAGCACAAGCCCATCACTTCCCAGGACATGTACATCTGCAGATAGTTATTGGCCAGAACTACAGAGAGCATTGCGGCGGTAAATAGTGAGATGGCGGCGAAATACCAATTATATCTCTTTTCACCATGCATGTAGCCAACGGAGTATATCTGCACGAGTAAACTAACAGACGTCACAACGAGGAGCATAACGGCGGCTAAAGAATCGACAAGAGTTCCTACGCCGAGATTCATACGCCCTAAGAGAAGCCAGGTCTTATTGATCTCAATGGATTTTCCATTAGCTACTTCTATGAAAATGAGAATTGAGAGGAGGAAGGACAGGGCTACTGCCCCGATGGACACGGTGAACCCCTTATTGTTGATCCGCTTTCCTGAAAGCAGGATAACAATAAAAGCAATTAAGGGAACTATTGGTATGACCCACGCATACTTTAACATCTGGTCTCACACCCAAAGTGCCCAAAAACTCTACTGACACTTTGTGCTCTACTTCACAAAGTGGAGCTAAAAAAATTGCCATCTAAAGTCAAGATATATTGTTATTGATGTAACAAAGTATAGCTAATCGAGTCGAAAAGGTCAATCACAAATATAGGTTAGCGGGGCTCAGTTCTGAGAGCTTCGTGGACGGCGTCCAGGAGCATGTAGCCGCCTTTGTGGAGAATGGTGTCTCCGATATCGTAGTCCATCTTCATTGAGGCAACACAGGGAAAGCTGTGCCAGTACTTGGAGGCCCAGAAATCGAGCTTGTCGTCAACCTTTTTGCCTCTGATGTTATAGGCGACATAATAGGTGTCACCGCAGGGGGCACTTCTTAAAACCTCTGCTTCTTCAACAACACCGTTTTTGACCTCAATCTTGAGCTTCGGCTTGCCAATTTTGAAGTAATCCATGAATTCTTTTATGAATGGGTGGGAATCGTTCTCCTCAAGGGCGCAGAACGGTTTGGGAAAGGCGACTTCCAGGCCAAGGTCATGGCAGACCCTGCTCATCTCACCGATCCCCCATTTTGTCAGCCAGTCGGGGTCCTCCTGGGGAACCAGAACGGCTTTCGCTCCCGCTTTTTTAGACAGGTGGGGAACGGCCATCAATATCTCCTCGTGTACGTTAATCGCTATAACCACATCGTGAGGCAAAAGTACTTGAGGGAGATATTTTTGAGGATTATCGACATAGTAGGGCAGCGCGGAGGGAAGCTTCACTACTTGTGTCATGTCGGACGTAAAATTGATTTTGTATTTGTTCCTGCACCTGCGGCAGCGCTCACCACACCCGGCGCACAGAGTCGGATCGTTTTTGAGGTGTTTCAGGAATCTTTCGGCATATGTATTATCGAAGGTGACGGAGAAGGGGCTCGGATCTCTCGGAACCACTCCATCACTCATTAACACAAGCAGCTTCATAAATCAATTATATCAGGAGTTCTCGACAAGCTCGAACAATAATGTTTTATTCTTCGAGCGAACCCTTCGCGATGTCATTCTGAGGCGAAGCCGAAGAATCTCACCAAGAATCTGTTAGACCCTTCGCTGCGCTCAGGGTGACACAAAAGAGACGTTGTGGGCTCGAGTTAGTAGGGGCAGTAGAAAAACGGGCAGCCCCCGGCGTACTCGGACTCTGCCGTCGCGTACTCGATCTCTTGTTCCGCCTCTCTAACAAGTTCCGGGCTGATGTAGAGAACCTGCTCTCGTTTACTGCCGTAGCGAAAGACGGTGATACCTTTGCATTTTAGCTTGTAGGCGAGGAGATATGCTTTTCGGATATCTTCCGGAGTAGCTTCCGGTCTCAGGTTTATCGTTTTGGACACTGCATTATCAGTGTATTTCTGGAAGGCAGCCTGCATTCTGACGTGCCACTCGGGGTCAATATCCAGAGCAGTTGCAAACAGTCTCTGGACGTCCTCAGGGATCTTATCGTTCTTCTTAACGGAACCAGTGGTGGCGATCTCCATCATCAGCTCTTGACTGTAGAAGCCTCTTTCCCGTGCTATCCTCTCAAAGAGACCGTTCGTCTCCAGCAGCTTGGTTCCCTCCATGACATCTCTGACAAATGATATAGCAAACAGGGGCTCGATTCCGCTCGTCGTCTGGGCGATAATACTGATTGTTCCAGTCGGTGCAATAGTCGTTGTAGTTGCGTTACGCATGGTTTTGTATCCTTCTTTGTCCCACGAGCTCCCCTTGAAGTTGGGGAAAGACC
>JBAQMN010000202.1:0-13660 GCA_049302895.1 Actinomycetota bacterium
ATGAGAAAATTGACGGGTTCACGAGGAGCTGGCTCGGAGAGAACTTTGGAAATTGCCTGGGCTATGGCACCCTTGGGGTGCATCTTGTTTTCCAGAACTTTTACATAGGCATAGCCGGTAGCCATTCCGATAAGGAGAGAGGCCATAATTACAATGGCTATCCATTTGATGACTGGATGGCTCCGGCGCGCCTCAGCAGTTGCCATGACTGTCGACATAGAGTGCTTTCCCATTCCAAAGATTAGAGGATATCATAACGATCTAAATAAGGCAAGCGGAGAGGTCACTTGACTGCAAACATTAGCTCGCCTTGAGCTGCTATTTCGTCATCAACGGAGGCGATGGCGCTGCCTTTCCCCAGGGGCCCTCTAACTTTGATAATCTTAACTTCCAGCTTTATCTCATCCCCCGGACAAACCTGCTTCTTAAAACGAAAATTATCTATTCCAGCCAAAAAAACGATCTTACCCCTGTTTATCTCCTGGCTTAGCGCTGCGACGGCTCCCACCTGAGCCAGGGCCTCGACTATGAGAACACCCGGCATTATGGGATAATCGGGAAAGTGTCCTTTAAAAAAGTACTCTTCACCTGTGAGTTTCTTAATCCCGACAGCTCTTTTGCCAGGCTCCAGCTCAATGATCCTGTCGATAAAAAGAAAGGGGTCCCGGTGCGGGATTATTTTTTTAATCTGCTCGCGGTCTAGCATTTATGCCTCCTGGAAAATTAATAGCGGACCTAAAGGTCCGCCTCTACGAAGACATTGTAGAGTCGACGTGGTCTAATCTACGAAGACATTGTAGAGGTCGACCTTTAGGTCGACGTGGTCTAATCGGCCCTTGTTATGTCAGCGCCCAAAGCTCGGAGTTTGTTGTCGAAGTCCGAGTATCCGCGTTCGACGTGAAAGATGTCCTCAACCTCTGTCGCACCCTTGGCAGCCAGTCCAGCCAGAACCAGAGCGGCGCCGGCGCGGAGGTCCGAGACACGAACGGGAGCCCCACTTAAGCTTTCTACACCCCTGATGACAGCGTGGTGCCCGTCCAGATAGATATTGGCTCCCATCCTGTTTAACTCGTCTATGTAGAGAAACCTATTCTCAAAGACGTTCTCGGTGACCACACTAATCCCTTCGGATAGGGAAAGAAGCGTGGCCATCAGAGGTTGCAAGTCGGTTGGAAAGCCGGGATAAGGGAGGGTTGATACATCAAGGGCACGGGGCCTGCGGCTCATCGAAAGGGCGATCCTATCCGGAAAAACCGAGACCTGGGCTCCGGCCTGTTTCAGCTTCTCGATAACAAGCTCCAGGCGATCGTGGTTCGCATCCTTCACGACAACCTCTCCACCGGTCACGGCTCCGGCTATAAGAAAAGTCCCGGCCTCGATCCGATCCGGGATAACGCGGTGAGTTGTCCCCTTGAGCTCCTCCACCCCCTCAATCTCAATAACCGTTGTACCCGCACCATTGATTCTGGCGCCCATACTATTGAGAAAGGTGATTAGATCGATTACTTCCGGCTCTCGGGCAGCATTCTCGATGACGGTTCGCCCGGAAGCGAGAACCGAGGCCATTAAGATATTTTCCGTCGCGCCAACGCTGGGAAAGTCCAGGGCTATGGTAGTTCCGCGGAGATTTTTTGCCTCCGCTTCGATATAGCCGTGGCCGGTATTTATGTTTGCACCCAGGGACCTTAGGCCCCTGAGGTGAAGATCTATCTTTCGAGAGCCTATATTGCACCCACCCGGCATGGCTACTCTGGCTCTCCCCAGACGGGCCAGCAGAGGACCAAGAACTACGATGGAGGCACGCATCTGGCTGACCAGGTCATACGGCGCTTCTTCCCGGAGCGAACCACTGGCGTGAACTGTAAGCGTGCCGTCCTCTCCGAAATGAGATTCGACACCCAGGCGGTTCAGAACCTCAATCATGGTTTCTACGTCACTGATTCGGGAGACATTTTGAAGAATACAAGGTTCGGAAGTGAGAATGGTGGCGGCCATCATTTTTAGAGCGGCGTTCTTAGCGCCACCGACGGTCACCTCTCCTCTTAGTTCCTTGCCACCCTCAATAATATATTTGCTCACTATCAATCCTCGCTATAACTTCTCGACTCGCGGAGCCTGTCCTGAGTGAGATTCTTCGGTCGCTGCGCTCCCTCAGAATGACAAGAAGCGAAGGGCTCGCTCGAAGAATATTGACTTATTGTTCGAGCCTCTCGACCCTGCTCGAGGCAGGCTTGTCGAGAACTCCTTGTTTTTAGGTTTTTGATATTGGTTAGATTCGGCCGACTATTTTAACTCTGGCGCGAGCTCTCCGGAGCGCTGCGTCAGCCCGAATGTGTTCCAAACCCTCCCGCTTTTCAGCGAGAAGAGCCTCGGCTTCCGCAGCCGCTCTTTTTGCTCGTTCGATATCGATCTCTCGAGCCAGTTCGGCAGCGGAGGCCATCACTGTGACCTTATCTTCGAAAACTTCCATGAACCCGCCATGAACCGCGATGTAATCCTCTTTTTCCTTGCCGTCCTCTCTGAATTTAACACGTAGCTCACCAATGGCGAGCTGAGTAAAAAAGGGGGCGTGAAGAGGAAGTATGCCCACCTCGCCTTCTACTCCCGGAGCAATTACCATATCGACCTCGCCCCGGAAAACAACCTTTTCAGGAGTTATTACCTCACACACAAGCTTCTTTTCAGCCATTTGCTAAGCGGCGGCACGAAGGGTTTGAGCTTTTTGGATGGCTTCTTCGATGGTGCCGACCATGTAGAAGGCCTGTTCAGGAAGATCGTCGTGCTTTCCTTCGGTGATCTCTTTGAAGCCCTTGATAGTGTCGGACAGTTTAACGTACTTGCCAGAAGTCCCGGTGAACTGCTCGGCGACGAAGAATGGCTGGGATAAAAACCGCTGAATTTTTCTGGCGCGCTGGACCACCAGTTTATCCTCTTCCGAGAGTTCGTCGATGCCCATGATGGCGATGATATCCTGAAGATCCTTATAGCGCTGAAGAATCTCCTGGACTCTTCTGGCCACCTGATAGTGCTCCTCCCCGATAATATTGGGATCCATAATGCGGGACGTCGAATCCAGCGGGTCTACGGCGGGATATATGCCCAGTTCAGAGATCTGGCGAGAGAGGACGGTAGTGGCATCCAGATGAGCAAAGGTGGTGGCGGGGGCCGGGTCCGTCAGGTCGTCGGCGGGGACATAAATAGCCTGGACGGATGTGATAGAACCTTTCCGGGTTGACGTGATTCGCTCCTGAAGCTCTCCCATCTCACTCCCTAAAGTCGGCTGATATCCCACAGCGGAGGGCATTCTTCCTAAAAGAGCAGAAACCTCCGAGCCCGCCTGAACAAAACGGAAGATGTTATCGATGAAGAGAAGAACGTCCTGACCCTCCTCGTCTCTGAAGTATTCAGCCATGGTGAGAGCCGTTAACCCGACTCGGAGGCGGGCACCGGGTGATTCTGTCATCTGTCCATAGACAAGCACCGTGTTCTTAATAACACCCGATTCCTTCATCTCGAGCCATAGATCGTTTCCTTCACGGGTTCTCTCTCCCACTCCCCCAAAGACGGAGATGCCACCGTGTTCCATGGCGATGTTGTTGATGAGTTCCATTATTATAACCGTTTTGCCTACCCCGGCTCCACCGAAGAGGCCGGTCTTCCCACCCTTAACGTAAGGCTCCAGTAAGTCGATAACCTTAATTCCCGTCTCAAAGATCTCCGTTTTTGTCGCCAGCTCCTCAAACTCTGGAGCCTCCCGATGGATCGCATACCTCTTCTTTGCCTTTACCGGCTCTCCGTGATCCACGGGCTCCCCGACAACATTGAAGATTCGCCCCAGGGTCTCGGGTCCTACTGGTATAGTGATGGGCCCGCCGGTATCGATTACTTCAGCCCCTCTGACCAGGCCATCCGTAGGCATAAGAGCAACCGCCCGAACAATGCTGCCCTCGAGCTGCTGCTCCACCTCGGCGATGATTTCAGTTTCTCCCTCCTTTGTACGCACTTTTAGTTTTAGCGCATTGTAGATATCCGGAATCTGAAGGGGAGCAAATTGGGCATCAATAACCGGCCCAATAATCTGCACAACCTTACCCACATTCATAACAATTCCTCCTAATTAATAATTAGCGGTGTTTGGCATATTTTAATGCTTCAGCCGTACCGGAGATTTCGGATATTTCCTGGGTGATTTGGGCCTGCCTCGCCCGGTTGAACTGAAGGGTTAGATGTCCGATCATGTCAATGGAATTATCCGTCGCTGCCTTCATGGCCGTTAACCTAGCTCCGTGCTCACTTGCCGCCGACCCAAGAAGTGTCCTGAATGTAACCGTTTCGGCGTAGGCCGGGAGCAGAGCGCCGGCGATCTCTCCAGGGGATGGTTCAAAGATGTACTCTTTGGGCACCTTTTCCTCCTCCTCAGCCACCGGAGGTTTTTCCAGAGGAAAAAGCTTGAAGATCACCGAGCGCTGCTCAGCCACGGTTCTGAAGACATTGAAAACGATGTAAGCCAGGTCGATCTCTCGATTTGTGTACATATCCATCAGCTTCTCAGCGAGCTTTCTTGCATCCTCAAAGGTAGGGGCATCGGAGATGTCCAGATAGGACTCGACAATGTCGTACCCTCGAAATCTGAGATAACTTAATCCCTTCTTCCCAACCACCAGGATCTTTACATTTCTTCCCTGGGCCTGCTCCTCCCGAATCAGCTCCTCAGCCCGGCGCAGAACATTGGAGTTGAAAGACCCACAAAGCCCGCGATTAGAAGTTAGCACCAATATGCCTGTATTAATTTGGGGTTCGTGAACCTCCAGTAGAGGGTGAACAAGAATCCCTACCTGGGTGGACAGATTCTGCATTACCTCAACTATCTTCTGAGCATAGGGGCCAATAGCTCGAATTCTGTCCTCGGCTCGCTTAATCTTAGAAGTGGCGACTAACTCCATCGCCCGTGTGATCTGCCTGATCTTATCTACGCTTTCTATGCGTCTTTTTATCTGCCTAACTTTACCAGTAGTCATGATTATTTAGATCTCAAGGGTCTTTTTGAATTCCTCAATTGCCTTAACAAGATTCTGCTCGGTCTCTTCTGAGAGAACCTTTTCTTCCCTGATTTTTTTGCCTATCTCGGGATGGGAAACCCTCATGAACTCGAGAAAATCCGCCTCGAATCTCTTTATCCTTTCGACAGGTATATCGTCCAAAAACCCCTTAATGCCAGCGAAAATGATCATGGTCTGCTCTTCCACCGACAAAGGCTGATATTGTGGTTGTTTCAAAACTTCGACCAGCCGCGCCCCTCGCGCAAGCTGAGCCTGAGTAGCCTTATCCAGTTCGGTGCCAAACTGAGCAAACGCCTCAAGCTCTCTATATTGAGCAAGATCGAGACGAAGCATCCCGGCCACCTGTTTCATCGCCTTGATCTGCGCTGCCCCGCCAACTCGGGAAACAGAGATTCCCACGTTGACGGCGGGTCTAACTCCAGCGTAGAAAAGGTCGGGCTCGAGATAGATCTGGCCATCCGTAATGGAGATAACATTGGTGGGAATGTAAGCCGAAACATCTCCCGCTTGCGTTTCGATGATCGGAAGGGCTGTCAGTGAACCTCCACCCTGAGCATCACTCAGCTTGGCTGCCCGCTCCAGTAGTCTCGAGTGAAGATAAAAGATATCTCCTGGATAAGCCTCTCTTCCCGGCGGCCGCCTGAGAAGGAGAGAGAGCTGACGATAAGCCTGCGCATGCTTTGAGAGATCATCATAGATGACCAGAGTGTCCCGGTTATACTTGTACATAAACTCTTCAGCCATGGCGCAGCCGGCATACGCAGCCAGATAAAGAAGCGGAGCGGGGTCTGAGGCGGGAGCATTGACCACGATTGTATAATCCATCGCTCCTTTTTCGATAAACCTATCAACCACCTGAGCCACCGTCGATGCCTTCTGCCCAATAGCCACGTAGATGCAGATTACATCTTGACCTTTTTGGTTGATAATAGTGTCCACGGCGATGGCCGTTTTTCCAATCTGGCGGTCGCCGATGATTAGTTCCCGCTGACCACGACCGATTGGAATCATTAAGTCTATAGCTTTTATACCAGTCTGAAGAGGTTCCCGAACAGGCTGCCGATCAACAACTCCTGGTGCAAGCCGCTCAATCGGGCGGAAACTGTCAGTTTCTATTGAACCTTTACCATCAAGCGGTTCTCCGATAGCGTTGACCACTCGCCCGATAAGAGCTTCCCCGACAGGAACCTGCATGATTCGTCCGGTGTTCCTGACCTCGGCTTCCTCCTCGACAGCGGTGGGGGGCCCCAAAATGACCGTCCCGATCTCGTCTCTCTCCAGATTGAGAGCTATTCCGAAGACATTGTTGGGAAAGGCGAGCATCTCGTTATACATGGTGTTCGGAAGCCCTTTTATCCGGGCGATTCCGTCGCCTGACTCGACAACAACACCCACGTCCTCGATGGCCGCCGTAGGCTTGTATGCCTCTATCTGCCTCCGCAGAACTTCTAAGATTTTCTCTGAATGAATGATTCTTTCTGCCATCTCCTCGATTAGTCACCCTCCTCTAACCCCTCCCTTAAGGGAGGGGAAATAAAACATACGACTCCGCTCTGAACTGACTTCTCGATTCGCCCGCCTATGGCGGGCTCACTCGAAGAATAATCATCATTCTTACTGTTCGAGCTTGTCGAGAACCCTTCGACTTCGCTCAGGACATGTTTTTGATTTTCCTATGCGACTTCCATCTGACCCTTTAGGTCTAATAGTCTTTTTTTTATGCTGAGGTCGAGGATTTTACCCTCCATCTTGACAACGATGCCTCCCATAACCTCTTCGTCAACGACATTCTTTATAGAAACGTTCTTGCCGGTTATTTTGGAAAGACGAGCGGAAATCTTCTGCTCCATCTCCGGCGTCAAAGGAACAGCCGTAACGACTTCGGCGAGAACTCGATTTTTTTCCTTCTCAATCAGATGAAAAGTCTCCTCAGCTACCTCCTGAATCAAATGCGCCCTCCCCTGATCGATCAGGACGTTAAGGGCGTTGCGCAGAATCGAAGAGGCGGCTGGACTAAGAATCTCCCTGAAGGCCTCCCTTTTTCGCTCTGCGGGAATTTTTCTGTCGGCAAGAAACTCACGCAGCTGATAGCTATCTTGCAGACTTTTCTTGAGCTCAAATAACTCGTCTTCAAACCTGTCTTCCATATTTTCCACTTTGGCCAGTCCATACAGACTCTCGGCGTAGCCTCGAGCTATCTCACTTTTCAAGCTCGGTCACCTCAGCCAGGCTCTCTTCAACCAAATGCAGATGATTCTCTCTACTGAGCGATTTCTTAACCATCTTCGACGTAGTTAAGAGAGTGAGATCAACTACCTTCGCTTGAAGCTCTGATAAAGCCTTTGTCTTTTCCCGTTCGATCTCACTCCGTGCTTTCTCGATCATCTCCCGAGCCTCGTTGTTTGCCTTCTCGACAATCTCGGCTTTTACGTTCTCTCCAAGCTTTTTACCCTCATCGATGATGCTCCGCGCTTCCTTCCTCGCCTCCGATAGCTGTTGTTTGTATTCCTCAAGCAATTTTTCAGCCTCGGAGCGAGTTCGCTCCGCATTATCGATGGATTCCCTAATCGTGTCCTCGCGCTTCTTTAACATCCCCATAATAGGAGGAAAGGCGTATCTCGTCAGTATGAAGAGCAATACAAAGAACGAAATAACCGAATAGATCAGCTGATTTATCTCAGGCGAAAGTTTCAACTTTAAAGATCACCTTCTTTCATCTTAAATCTCACCAGATCTAAGTTTTAAACGAAAGGAGAAAGGCTATAACCAGCGCGTAGAGAGCGACCGCTTCGGCAAAGGCGATACCAATAAACATGGCGGTTCGCACTATTCCGGCGGCTTCGGGCTGTCGGGCCATCGCCTCCACCGACTTCGCTACCAGCATACCGATTCCCACTCCGGGACCAATTGCCCCCAAACCAATGGCGAGTCCTGCTCCTAACCAGGCCAGTCCTGCTGATGTCATCAGACCTCCTTTCTATACGAGTCTGCAATCAATGCTCATAAACAGCCAGGCTAATGTATATAGAAGCCAGAATGGCAAAAATATAGGCCTGAATAACGCTGACAAAGATCTCGAAAAGCGTCATAACAATCACCCCGCCGAAAGGAAGAAGCTTCACCCACCAGACGGAGGTCATAGCCATAAAGGTAAAGACGAGAATAATCATGTGCCCGGCGGTCATATTGGCAAAGAGACGTACGGCCAGGGAGAAAGGACGGAGAAAGTGACTGACTATTTCAATGGGAACCATCATGAAGAGAATTGGTATGGGGACCCCCGATGGAGCGAAACTCTTGATGTAATTCCAGATACCCAGTTTCTTCACCCCAGCCACGTGATAAAGAATAAAGACGATTACCGCCCAGGCGGCTGTCGTTCCCGTCAGGCTTGTGGCGGTGAAAGAACCCGGAATCAGACCGATGAGATTGGCCACCAAAATGTATAGAAATAGGGTAGCTATCCAGGGGAAATAAGCCAGTCCCTCGCGCCCCATAACCTCGAGAACCATGTTATCACGAACAAATTCAAAAACCGATTCCATCAGGTTCTGCCAACCGGAGGGAACCAGCTTGCCCCTTCTGCCTGCCAACCAGACAAGCAAAAACACAACCGCCGCCGCCGCCCAGAGCATGACAATAGCTTTGGTGATGGACATGTCTATTCCAAACAGATTCAGTTTTAGATAGATATGTGGTTTGAACTCCTCTAATAGACGCTCCAAACTTACCTCTTTTATACTGTTTTTTGAGAAGCGGGGGCCTTAGTGGTCCTCGAAGCGAACTTCAACTCACTAAACGCCAGCACCGTATATAATAATACAAAAGTTATCAGTGTTGCAAAGAGATTTATCTGACGAATTCTGGAAACGAGAAAGAAAAATAGCCCAATCAGCGTGAGCCGTCCGACAAATCCGAACAGGATTAAAGCCGGAGAAATCGCTTTGGGGTTTTCGGTGGCGCGGGAGAGAATCAAAGCCGATGCATAAAAATTTCCAAGAGCCAAGGCGAAGGCGACACTTATGCCAAAAAGAGCCGGCTCCTTCCCCAAATAGTAGCTCGACACCGCGGCAAAAGGAAAAAGGATTGCCGCCAGTATAGTTATACTTCGCAAAATTGGCCGATATTCCTTGGCAAGCATTCTATTTCGCCTTTTCCTCCCTCTCCCTAAGTTTTTGATAAAGACTCCAGGCATTAAGGATTCCGGCGGCGGCACCTATAAAGGTGCCGATAACAAGAAGCCATGGCTGGGTGTGGAAACGCTTGTCAAGCCAGTAGCCTATCAGGGTACCGATAAACGTGGCGGCGACAAACTCGATTCCCAGGCTGGAATAGGAGATTTCGAGATAAAACCTTTTCCGCTCCTTCTCTCTTTTTTCATCGTTTTCCAACTAAATCTACCCGTATTAGAGATCCAGTTTCTTTAAAAGGACACCCGACTCGGTCAACAGCTCGTCGGCCAGGGAGTCCGGGTATCCGTCAAGATAAAATATCTCTCCGATCCCAGCGTTAATAATCATTTTTGCGCACAGGGTGCAGGGCTTGTGGGTGGAGTAAAGAAAGGAACCAGCTATCTGAACGCCGTGCAGCGCCGCCTGAATGATGGCATTCTGTTCAGCATGAAGTCCCCGGCAGAGTTCCTGATTCTCCCCGGAGACAACCCCCATCTTCTCGCGCAGGCATCCCACTTCGGCGCAGTGTCTCAAACCCTTGGGGGCGCCGTTATAGCCTGTGGCCAGGATGCGTTTGTCTTTTACAACAATCGCTCCCACCTTCCTCCTTAAGCAGGTCGAACGGGTTGAGACCTGCTGAGCGATGTGCATAAAGTAATCGTTCCAGGAAGGACGATCCTTCGTCTCTTGTTCCTTCATATTAGAGTTCGGGATAGAGAGGAAACCGCTCACAGAGATCCAGAACTTCCTTTCTCACTTCCTGATAAACCTGATTGTTGCCAATATTGTTAAGCACTCTGACCATAAGTTTTCCGATCTGCCCCATCTCGCCTTCTTTCATTCCTCGGGTGGTCACCGCCGGGGTCCCCACCCTGATTCCACTGGTCACCACGGGGCCCCTGGTATCAAAGGGGATGTTATTCTTGTTAACCGTGATACCGACCTCGTCCAGAGCCGTCTGAGCGTCTGCTCCTGTGATGCGCTGGGGGGTCAGATCGACCAGGAAAAGGTGGGTGTCCGTTCCTCCCGCCACAAGCCGGAAACCGTTTTCTTTCAGAGTTTCGGAGAGAACTTTGGCATTCTTAAGAATCTGTTCCTGATACTCTCGAAACTCAGGCGCCATGGCTAACTTGAGAGTGATGGCCTTTGCCGCAATGACGTGCATCAGGGGGCCTCCCTGAATGCCAGGGAAGATGGTTCTGTCAACCGCCGCCGCGTACTCTTTCTTGCACATGATGAGCCCCGCCCGGGGACCGCGGAGAGTCTTGTGGGTGGTGGTGGTGACAAAATCCGCGTATGGGACGGGGGAAGGATGAAGCCCGGTCACCACCAGACCGGCGATGTGCGCAACATCGGCCATAAAATACGCCCCGACCTCGTCGGCAATCTCCCGGAAGCGAGCGAAATCCAGAGTGCGGGGGTATGCGCTCGCACCGGCGATAATCATCTGAGGCTTGTGCTTCTTGGCAACCTGCCTCAGTTCATCAAAGTCTATGACCTCGGTCTCCCGGTTCACAGTGTAGGGAACGACCTTGTAAACCTGCCCCGAGAAGGAGACCGGCGCTCCCATGGTCAGGTGGCCGCCATGAGTGAGCTCAAGAGCAAAAATGGTATCGCAGGGCCTTAAGACAGAGAAGTATACGCCCATATTCGCCTGTGAACCCGAGTGAGGCTGGACATTGGCGTGTTCAACACCGAACAGTTTTTTGGCTCGCTCTATGGCCAAATTCTCTACGACATCAACGAATTCGCATCCACCGTAGTATCTCTTGGAAGGATAGCCCTCGGCATATTTATTCGTCAAAACAGAACCCTGAGCCTGTAGCACAGCCACTGGAGTAAAATTTTCGCTGGCGATAAGCTCGAGGGTGTTCCGCTGGCGATTGAGCTCGCTCTGGAGCGCCCTGGCCACCTCCGGATCAACCTTTAGAACCTCAGACAAATCCGTCAACTCTTCTTTCTCCACCCCTCAAACACGGCTTTTAATTCTTTTTCGAGTTCGTCAACGCACGCCTCAAAAACTTCCGCGCTCCCTCCGCCGGGATCCGCGATATCCACATCATAATGCTGTGTTTCAGCCGAAATGCCGCTCTGAAGCAGATTGAACTCTTTCAATATAAAAACTTTGGATGCAGAGGCCGGCGAGACTTCCTTGATCCGCTCCCTCTGATCCCGCGACATGGTCAAAATCAGGTCTGACCGCTCAATCATCGGTACGGTGACAAGCCGGGACCCATGGTCGGAGAGATCAATTCCGCGCGATTTCAAGATCTCAATCGCTCCCCGACTTGCCGGAAGTCCCTCGACCGCTGAAACCCCCGCTGAGCTTATTCTAATTCTATCAGATATATCTGGAAAACTTTCCCTAAGAATCTTTTTTGCCAGTGCTTCGGCCATGCTACTACGGCATATATTACCAGTGCAGACCAGCAGAATGTGACAAACCTTACTCATTTTACCATATTTGTTCGCTTCGCTTGTAGCCGACCTAAAGGTCGGCCTCTACCTGTGTTTCTAAAACGTGGCGGGGGATAGCACCTTCTCTGATAATACGTGGCTTGCTCCCGGTTAGATCCAGAACCGTCGAAGGAGCACCCACGGGACAGGGACCAGTATCAATGATCAGGTCCACCATCTCTCCAAGGGTTTTAGCCGCCTCCTCGGCCGTGACCGGCGGTTCCACACCGGTTAAGTTTGCGCTCGGACCGGTCAAAGGGAAACCTGCTTCCCTTATCAACGCCAGAGATACCGGATGGTCGGGAATCCGCAGCGCCACGGTGTCCTTTCCACCAGTGAGAAAAGTCGAGACGCTACTTCCTTTTTTAAAAATCAGGGTCAACTGGCCTGGCCAAAAGGAATCCATTAAGGCCTTGGCCAGAGGCGGAATTTCCTGCGCCAGAGAGGCAACTTCTTCGGGATCAGCGATCAGTACAGGCAATGACTTGTTCAAAGGCCGTTTTTTGATCTCAAACACTCGTTTTATAGCAGCATCGTCATAGATATTGGCTCCCAAGCCGTAGAGAGTATCTGTGGGGAAGATAACGAGGCCTCCGGCGCGCAGGATACCTGCTGCCCTTCTTATCAGGCTATAATCGATGTGCTCAGACTCGATTTTGAATATTTCCATAGCTCATAATAGTCGACCTAATGGGATAGTCGACCTAAAGGTCGACCCCTACGACATTTTGCGATGTTTTCCCGTAGAGGCCGCTCGGAGTAGTCGACCTAAAGGTCGACCCCTACACTGTTTTGCGACCTCGTATATGTCGTTTTGTAGAGGCGGACCTTTAGGTCCGCTTCGCTTTGGCAATTCTGTCATGGCCCTGTAAATCCTTGATGATCTCAGCCTTGGTGTAGCCCATCTGCAGCAAAATCTGAGCCATTTCCCGTCCATGCCCGCCACTACAACCTTGGCGGGCTTGCCCGCCACAATAACTCTGGCGGGCCGGCTCGGCGCCGATTTCGAGCACAAGATAACCGCCAGGCTTAAGAAATTGAAGAGCTTCTCTGGCAATAATCTTGTGGTACTGAAGGGGATCCTTCTCAAGATTGCCTGTCAAGGCGACCCGCGGCTCGTGCTCGCGAATTTCAGGGGGAAGTTGAGGATAATAATCCATGGAAACATAGGGAGGATTACTCACAACGACATCGATGTGTCCTCTAAGTGACGGAGGAAGATCCTCAAAAAGATCACTCAGGACAAAGGTAACCCGGTCTTCCAGAATATATTTTCGAGCGTTTTCGCCCGCGACACCCAGCGCTTTTTCAGAAATGTCGGTTGCAAACACGAGAGCGGTCTCAACCTCATAGGCGACACTGAGAGCAATCGCCCCGCTGCCGGTCCCGATATCGAGAATCCACGGCTCTTTAAGCCTCTTAGTAAGCCTAATGACCTCCTCCGCCACCAATTCCGTTTCCGGCCGCGGAATCAGAACATCCGGCGTGACTTTGAGGAGAAGATGTCGAAAAGCCGCTTCCCCCGTAATGTACTGCAGCGGAATCCTCTTGGCCCGCTTTTCGATCAGCTCTTCGTAAAGAGCAAATTCCTTTTCGGTAACGGGCCTGCATGGATTAAGGAGGAGCTCTAAGCGGGGCGTTTGTAGTGCAAACTCGAGTAGAAGTTCGGCATCAAGACGCGGAGAAGACACGCTGGCAGAGACCAACTGCGCTCCTGCCCATTCTAGGATATTTCTGCACGAATATACCATGTTTTTGTGAGATTGCTTCGTCGCCCCGCCTCTGGCGGGGCTCCTCGCAATGACGTTTCGTTTGGCCTCCTCCAGAGCGAGGGTATTCAGAGGCTTGCGAAATGTGAATTGACCTGCGACTTTGCGCAGTACCTTGCCAGGTCGCGAGGACTGTTTGAGCGAGCCGGTTTGTGGCGAAGCGAGTTCCGCAGTGACCTGAGAAAAGTACGGAGCAAAGACC
>JBAQMN010000203.1:0-1605 GCA_049302895.1 Actinomycetota bacterium
ACCATACCCGGCTCGCTGAATCCTACTCAGCAGCTTACTCCCTCTCTTCACAGCCTTTCCCATATTTGATTGTCTTTAAATTTTATACTACACACCATAGCACTGTCAACACTTCTTCACAAATTGATGCTTCTCTGTTGAACCACGCTTAAATCGCTAACAAAAATCAAGAGCCTCGTAATCGTCCTCGGTTAGTCCGTATTGCTCTAACATTTCGAAACACTTCAGCAATGCAGCTCTCTCTTGATGATAACCCTCGGGGTGATAAGTAACAATGGCATCTCCATAGCTCTTAAGCAAAGTTTCGATATCTTCTTTTTTCATGTCTTCGATTCTTAGCTCGGAGCAGCAGTATTCTTCCACTGCCTCCAACAAATTCGAGATGGCTTCCTCCGCCGAAATAGATAAAATTAGCTCCTCCGGTTTCATGCCTACTGTTTCCAAAAATCTCCTCGCATCCATAATGACCTCCACGACATACACCATAACTTCAATCTTGATCCATTTAGATGTCTCTCTTTAGTATCAAGTGGGGCAACTTCTCATCATTATCTAAATTTCCAACCTGTAATCACATCATGTATTTTGTGTAAATACTTCTTTTGCAGATCATTCACCGCGCTGTTAAAAGTGTCTATCTCTCCCCCAGGGAAACGAGGATATTTGCCTGTTTCCAAATTTCGTGTTGCTAGCTCTCTACAGAACGCTTCCCCCACAAGCTCCGCCAAAACAACCCTACCTTGTTCTGTCTCAACTCCTTTGAGGCTTGCACCAAGATATTTTGCAACAGCAGGAAAATTCACATAAATTCTAATTTGTCCTACATTACTCTTATATTCTACTCGCTGAATAGGATTGGCTGTTTCATCAGGCAAAATTTCTGATATGAATCCTCCTTTCCTTCCCTTGAGCTCACCCTTTCTCCTCTTTTTCTGTTCACCAACCTTCACATGGGCTCTAGCCTCCTCGTCACCTAGCTTACAGAATATATCACCTTCCTCCCCTACAACTCGTCCAACAACCTTGAAGAATCCATAAAGCAGATCTGGATATTTATGATGTTCACTCAAGTTGACGTGAGGGGACAAAATTTGAATATTAACACTGCTCGACTCAACAGACACCTTAGTTCCAGCTGTTTTAACTAATTCAATTGGCGTGTAAACTGATAGTGTACGCGGCTTGTCCATTTCAATATTGACATAACTGGGAAGTATAGTTAATGCATCAATCTTCTCGGTCGGTTCTATGGGTTGATCCAGTTCTTCTAATTCTTTCCTTGCGAATCTGTTCAATTCGTCACGTAGCTTACTCAACATTTTCTTCGTGGATTCTGGGACTTCTTTTTCTTCCCTCCTTTCTAGGCCCCTCCTCTTTTCCTCAACCAAAGGACCCAAAATCTTCTCTATTTCAGTTTCTAAGGCTTTGCAATAATCGTGACGCCACTCGATGCCGGCGCGATTCGGATCAATAATCCCAGTCTCCCCGTTCCTAAGCCTTTCTGCCATCCCCTCGCAGTCCGCCTCGCCCCAAAAATAGAAGGCAGTGGGGTCCGTTTCGTACCTGAAAAGCTGATTATCCAAAATACATGCCTCAGTTTTTATC
>JBAQMN010000204.1:0-10639 GCA_049302895.1 Actinomycetota bacterium
TACTTCACCTTCTCTGGATTCGCCAGCCTGGTGATCTTTGTAGTTTCAGGTTATCTCCTTTTCAGGAGATACAGGCTGAAACAGCTTTAGAGTCGACCTAAAGGTCGACCTCTACGATGCTTCTGTAGAGGCGGACCTTTAGGTCCGCAATTTGTTGTCATTGGGGGCATATTACTTAGAAATGTGGCCTAAGAAGCGCCAAATGGAGTCGACCTAAAGGTCGACCTCTACAAGTTTTTGCTGTCGACTTACAAGGTTATGCTGTAGAGGCGGACCTTTAGGTCCGCTTTGTTGTCATTGCGAGGAGCCCTTCACTCGTGTCATTCTGAGCGAAGCGAAGAATCTGACACTCGCTCAGGGCAGGCTCCGCGACGAAGCAATCTCACATGAACAAAATAGTAGACAAACCTAAGCACTTTACTCTAACAGTTTCGAAGTCCGAGGCCGAGGAGCGCCTCGACAATTTCCTTGTCGTGCGTCTTCATCTCTCGCGTGCCTATGCACAGAAACTTGTCTCTCAAAGCATGGTAAAGGTAAATCAAAAGGTAGTGGAGAAGGCGCATCATCTGAAAGCTGGAGATAAAGTAGAGGTTTACATTCCACCGCCAAAAAAACTTGAACTTATTCCAGAACGAATTCCTCTTAACATTCTGTACGAGGACCACGATCTGATTGTTCTCTCAAAGCCAGCCGGGCTGGTTGTTCATCCCGCTCCGGGACATCCCACGGCGACCCTGGTCCACGCTCTTTTGGCTCACACGGGACGTCTTTCACAGGTTGGTGGGGTGGAGAGGCCGGGGATCGTTCACAGGTTGGATAAGGACACCTCCGGGCTGATGATAGTGGCCAAGAACGATTTCTCCCACCGGAAACTGTCGGCGGATCTAAAGACTCGAAAGATCAAAAGGATCTACCGGGCTCTGGTGCACGGGCGCCTCGCCGTTGGCGAGGAAGGGGAGGTGAACGCTCCCATCGGCCGTCACATAATTACAAGAAAAAAGATGGCCGTGACCGAGTTTGCCGGAAGGCACGCCATCACGAGATATAAAGTCCTGGAAAGATACGACGACTTGACTTTGCTTGAGATAAAACCGGAAACGGGAAGAACCCACCAGATTAGAGTGCACATGGCCTATGTCAAGCATCCAGTGGCCGGAGACCAAGTCTACGGAAGCAACAGAAAAAGGGATCGTGAGTTGGGGATAAAGAGGCAGCTTCTGCACGCGACGGAGCTTACTTTTACCCATCCGAGGTTAGGAAGGAAAATGACTTTCACGGACAAGCTCGCCCCCGACTTCCAACAAATCCTGATCCGCCTCCGCGAGGTATAGAAAAACCCCACCGACCTTCGGCGGGGTTTTTCTCAAGGGCTGCAAACCTTGTAGCCGAGCGACCAGGAACCTCCCCAGCCCCGGCCGCTCGACCTTTTAACCTCTCTTCTTTTCTCTCTCCTCGAAGTAAGTCTGGATTTCCTTGGCTACCTCGTCTCCGATCTTGTCCCACTTCTGTTTGACCGGGCAGGTATCCGGATCGTTCTTGTCGGGACAATTCTCGCAGTTTACAGGGAGATCCATGTGCCCATATGCCATTATGAAGTAGGCCAGCTCCTCCTCCCGCGACTTGCTGACGCAGTCGACGCAGACGATTATCGATTCTCCTTCGCCGCAAGCTACCTGCTTGTAGACGTATCCAAAGGGATAGAAGAGGGGAACTCTCCTCTTACATTTGTGACACCTGAGGTTAGGATTCTTGTTGGAAAGCACAATCTCCAGGTAGAGCTTGTCCGCTACCTTCTTGACCAATCTGGAGAAGGACTGATATTTTCCATCGGGGAAATCCGAATCCTTGCTGTCACGGATCTCCACGTGGCCCTTCAGAAACTGCAGTTTTAACTCAACAAATTCCTCGTTCACTCGAGACACCACTTTTCTTCAACTGCCCCTTCACTGCGTTCAGGGCTTAGGCTTAGGACAAGCTCGAGCTCGTAGTGCTAATACTCGCTACTTATATCGGCATGATTTAAAATATGTTTAATAAACGATTTAAAAAGGGATTCAGGTGTCTTACGCGGAGCAAAGCAGAAGTTTTTGAGCAAAAAAACGAGGCGCCCAAAAGACAATCCTAATCTCCAGTATACTATGGCTTCTTTGGTCGCGTCAACTGGAGCTGGGGGTCAGGTCTTGTATTTTAACATCAACTCCCTGCTCCAGCTCAAATATGTTAAAATACAAGACCTGACCCCAAAGCGTGGTGCGAAATGGACGATTCTGAGAAGAAAACCCCAAAAGAATTAGAGGAGATCGAACTCTATAAAAAGATCAGGAAGAGGGTAGCTCCGCCTACCAGGGTAACGCCAAACAAGCGCCGCAAGATAAAAGAAAAAGAGGCGGAAAAAGAGATTGAGGAGCAGAAGCGTCGTGGCTAAGGCGAGGGCTCATGTTTTTGTCGAGGGTATGGTTCAGGGAGTGTTCTTTCGCTCCTACGTTAGCGATCAGGCGGAGAGATCAGATGTCACCGGATGGGTCAAGAACCTGCGGGATGGACGTGTTGAGGCCGTTTTTGAGGGAGAAGAGAAGGATGTACGAATGGTTGTGGATTGGTGCCGTGTGGGCCCGTATGGCGCTCGTGTGACCAACCTCAAGGTCGACTGGCAGGACTACCGAGGCAAATTCGACTCCTTCGAAATCCGCTACTTTTAGGGGGGAGAGAGGACGAAGATCTCTGTGGTTTCTGGAAGATCTTCTGTTTCTATCACAAGCCTGGTGACTCTTTTCTGCGGGATGCTCATTCTCTCAAGGAACTCGTCGACAGAACGAACTTTGATCTTCAGGGTGGGCGTCTTGTAATGCATAGGGATAACAATTTTCGGCCGAAGCTGCTCGACGACGGTTTGTGCACGCTCCGCATCTATAGTGAAAATACCTCCGACCGGAATAAATAAGATGGCCGGACTCCCTATCGCCCTTATCTGATCAGTTTCCAGGATTGTTCCCAAATCTCCCAGGTGACAGAGGCTGATTCCCTCTATCTCAAAGGCAAAGACGATGTTTATCCCTCTCAAGGAGCCGCTGACCTCGTCATGATAGGATGGAATGCCGCGGAATACGACGCTGTCTGCTTTGTGCTCTCCCGGTGAGTTAAAGACGTGGGGTTTTCCCCTTACTCGATCCACAAAATTGTGGTCATAATGGCGATGGCTTACAGTGACCACATTTGCCTCGGTTTCCACCATTCTATAACCGACTTCCTGCGGATCAAAAGGATCGGTCACGACGGTAAACTCTTCATAAGTAGCTACCTTCCCCACAATTTTGAAGCAAGCGTGTCCTAACCAGGTGATTTCCATATCCATCTCCTAAAAATGAATCTCTTATTTTTCGAGCGAGCCCTTCGCTCATGTCATTCCTTCACTTCGTTCAGGACAACGTCTGAGTCCTCTTGTGTCATTCTGAGCCCTTCGCTCGTGTCATTCTGAGCGTAGCGAAGAATCTAACACTCGCTCAGGACAGGCTCCGCGAAGAATCTCAAGCGTAGACCCCCTTCGCTCTGCTCAGGGTGACACACTGAGCTATTCTTCTTCGAGCGAGCGGAGCGAGTCGAGAAGCTTCCTCCCTTATGAAAGTATGAGTCTCAGGTAAAGATTAATAATTGGAGTTCCGTAGAAGAGAGTTATAAGACCCCCAAGAGCGAGGAAGGGACCGAAGGCGATGGGTTCCTTAATGCTTCTCTTCTTGAACAGGGCCAGGGTTATTCCGACGATGGCTCCAACGAGGAAACCGATGAAGAGTGCAAGCAGAACCTGCAAACCGAGAAATATGCCCATTAGGGCGGCAAGCTTTACATCGCCTCCGCCCATACCTCCCTCCTTAAAGAGGGAGATGAGGAAGAGCAAGCCTCCACCCACGGCGAATCCGGCGAGATAGAAAAGGAAATTGCCTGGATCTGCGATGATGATAAGCGCAGAGCCGATTACGAAACTGGGATAGACGATTCTGTTTGGAATTACCTGATGCTCTGCATCGATGTAGGCGATGGCCACGAGGATGCTGACAAAAAAGAGATAGGCGATCAGTCGAATGATCTCCTGATAGCCGATGGAGGGTGGGGGAGGACCGTCAAAAGTCGACGAGGGCACGCCTACGACCTTTAGGAAGACGAAGACAAAAAGTATGCCGGTGAAGAGCTCGACGATGGGATAACGAAGAGATATCCTCTGACCGCAATTGCGGCACCGTCCTCTGAGGATAATAAAGCTCACCACAGGAATATTATCGTACCACTTTATAGGGATGTGGCAGTTGGGACAGGAAGAAGGGGGCGTGATCAGTGATTCTTTGCGAGGCAAACGATATATGACAACGTTAAGAAAGCTGCCGACGGATAAACCGAGTACAAAGAGGAAAATGACCATCCAGATGCTCATAGCTTCATAATAGCAAAAAACGTAAAGCAAAGCCTCCTCTTCTATAAGCAAGCTCTCAGACGGTCGACCTAAAGGTCGACCACTACAACAACGTAGAGGCTGCTCGGAGATTTCGATCCGCCTTAGGCGGACAAAATCTTCTCGGACCTTTAGGCCTGCTATTTCCAACAACGTAGAGGCGGACCTTTAGGTCCGCTATTTCCGCGTTGTAGAATCGCATCGACATCTCCATATAGAGGAGACTTTAGTCTAACCCTGCCGGTTCTACGGTCTAAAAATGCCAGATTTTTGGTACAGAAGAGGGGTATATCCTATTAAGCAGCTATCGTGACGTTCGCGGCTTGTTTCCCTTTCGGCCCATCGACTATCTCAAACTGAACTTTCTGACCTTCGGTCAGGCTTTTGTAGCCATCAGAGCTGATAGCTGAGAAGTGAACGAAGATATCATCGCCGCCTTCTCTCTCGATGAAGCCATAACCCTTCTTATTGTCAAACCATTTTACTACGCCTTCCTCCAAAGCTCTTCTTCCCCTCCTTTCCAGAAAAGATTTGCTCCTGCCTGTCGGCAGACAGGGAACGAAAAGACTATACAAGAAATCGTCTGGGTTAGTCAAGGGGAAATGACTCTGGGAGGGAAAAATTTGTCTTTAAGTAAAGATGATTGCTATGCTTATAAGAGGTCAAAATGGAAAACTTGTCCTGAGTCCCTCGACGCGGCTCGGGATAAATTCTGTCGAAGGATAGAGGAAGGGAGGAGCCCCGGTGCAAATTGCACCAGAGTGGGAGGAAACCATCCAAGAATTGACCAAATCTGGAGGAATCGTCCTTTTGGTCGGTGCCGCCGATACGGGAAAAACCACCTTGACGAGCTCTCTCGCCGCAGAAGCTTTAGCAGAACATCCCTCGGTGGCCATCGTCGATGCCGATCTGGGACAATCAACCATCGGTCCTCCCACAACCATCGGTTTATCCGTCTTACAAAAAGGAACCTCTCTCTTGGAAGAATTCCCCGCTCACGATCTCTACTTCGTGGGCGACACCTCTCCCTTCGGACACATTCTTCAGAGCGTTGTCGGTACGAAGAGGATGGTTGAGGAGGCATTGAGCTTCAATCCTTTCCTTGTCATCGTTGACACCAGTGGCCTTGTGACCGGCACATTAGGGCAGGCGCTTAAGTACTACAAGGCTCAGGCGATAAATCCTGATCACATTGTTTCTCTTCAACGAGGAAATGAGTTAAGGGAGATTCTCTACACGCTATCAAAATCAGGCGAATGGAAACTGCATAATCTGCCTGTTTCTTCCAAGGCAAAACACATCTCTCCTCTGATCCGGGCGGGAGTGAGAAGGGAGAGATTTCGACGCTACTTTGGCCGCTCAAATTCTTTTAGTTTGAACCTGGCCGGTATTTCTCTATACCCGCCTCTGCCTGATTTTCTTGATCGCGCCGATCTTCTAAGCATTCTGGTCTCTCTGAAGAATCGGCAAGGTAGGGTGCTGGGAATCGGCATTCTTAAGGAACTCATTCCGGAGCAGAACAGATTTGAGGTGCTTGCTCCCATTCCCCCGGAGAGTGAGATCTTCGGGGTGGAGCTGGGTTTTTTGAAGGTGTCAAGGGACGGAAGGGAGCTCGGACGAGCCCACCACCATTTAGTTCGTAGTTCTTAGTTCTTAGTTCGTAGACAAACTAACCAGTTAGCATAAACATAAAGCAGAGCAGGAGATATCCAAAACATTCCTCCCCCTTGAGGGGGAGGAGAGAGGTGGGGGTGAAGTAATCAGAAATGAAGGTTGTCATGACAATACCGACGTACTGGGGAAGGAGTCGTAGCGAGCCCCTCGATCTGGAAGACGTGGTCTACGACCATCCCACTCCTGTAGATGAAGAAGGAACTCTTAGGCGAGCCCTGGAGAGCTTCAGAATACTCAAGAACAAAGATTTTGAAATTATCGTTCTGGCCGCCGCTACCAATCAGGCTTTTGAGAAGCTCGCTCAAGAGAAGGTGAAATCCATCGTTCGCGATTTCAAAAACGAATACAGGATTGCTCTCCTATCTTACAGCGACATCTCGTTTATAAAGAACAATCTCCGAGGAAAAGTGGCAGACGATGCTCTGGAGCTTATAAACCTCTACGGCTACCCCAATATTCGAAACATGTGCCTAATGGCGGCGCACCTTCGAGACGCCGAGGCGGTGATCCTTTTTGACGATGACGAGATTATCAAAGACCCTCATTATCTCGACAAGGCTACTGAGTTTGTGGGGAAGACTTACCAAGGCGAATTCGTGGGAGGGGTGGCCGGCTGGTACGAGCGCCCGGAGGGAGGATATCTCGCTCCACTGACGGGTGACTGGTGGTGGATGGAGTGGCAGGGATCAGAGGCCATGAATGAGGCTTTCAGCCTGATAAGCGAGCCTCCTCGTCTCAAGCAAACACCTTTCGCTTTTGGCGGTAATGCCGTAATTCATAAGGAAGTTTTTATGAAGATTCCCTTTGACCCGATGATCACACGTGGGGAAGACATTGATCATCTGGTAAATGCGAAAATGTTTGGCTACCAGTTTTTCCTGGATAGGGAACTCTGGATAAAACATCTACCTCCACCTGGGCGGGTCCCCGACTGGCTCGGGTTCAGACAGAATGTAATCCGCTTTGTCTACATGAGGGCAAAACTTAAATCTCAACATGAGGTTGATGGTATGAAAATGGTGCGAGCCGAAGATCTTAAGCCCTGTCCGGGAAGGTTTCTTGGAGACGACCTAAAGGAAAAGGTGTACAAGACCAGCATTCTTCTCGGCGTGAAACACCTCCTCGAGGGGAACGATGAGGATTTTTGTGAGTCATTGAAGAACATAGAGATCGCCCGAACCATCGGAGAATCAAAGGAGAGTTTCGATCGTTATCTCAAACTCCAGCGGGTTTGGGAGGAGTTAATGAGCAAGCTAACCTGGGACGAAGATCTCAAGGCATATCTGCGAGAGAAAATTGAAACTTAGAAGTTGGTTTCTCTGGGTTCTTCTAACTGCTCTTTTGCTGTCGGTCATGAGTGTGGCGGTTTTCAGTCTGACGCCTGTTTCGTCCTCTCCATGGATCAAAATCTCCACCCCACACTTTCACATCTTTGCTGAAACAAAAGAGACAGGGAAGAAAACGGCGTCTCAAGCCGAAGCAGCTTATCAGAGAATAACTCGGGAGCTCAACTTCGCTCCTCGAGAGAAAATTACCCTCTTTGTTTTCTCAAACGAGAAGGCCTTCAAGAAAATAAGCCCGTCACCTGAGGCGATCGGGTTCGCTGATCCCAAAGGTAACCGGATATACGTTGTCGAAAGGAAGGAGGATTTCGACAGCGTCCTCCGGCACGAAATAAGCCACATCGTCTTTCTTCAGAGTGTTCCAAAGATATCAGGGATTCCCTTCTGGTTTATCGAGGGGCTGGCCATCTATCAATCAGAGCCCTTTTCGACATCCCTGGAGGTTCAGCGGCGAGCGCTGAGGGGAGATCTGAAATCCGTTCCTGAACTGGGTAAAATCAGACCAACCAACCCGGGGGAGGAAGAAAGGGTTAGTAGCGAGGGCTATTTGCTGGTAAAATATATTATAGAGCGCTTCGGGCAGAGCGGGCTCTTTGAGTTGGTTGGTCATCTGCAGGCAGGTGAATCATTCTCTCAGGCGCTGAAGGATAGCACGGGTGTCGATGAGAGGGAATTGAATGCTCTGTGGCAGTCAAAGGTTGCCCGGGAGCGAACCGCGTTATTTCTGGAAGGATTAAGGAACGTAGGTCTAATTGCCCTCGCATTAGTGGCTTTGATCGCGTTGATGGTTCTGGCAAGAAGGCGAAGGAAGTTTGCTCGTGAATCGAGAGAGTTTGAAGAAAGAGAGTTTGAAGGATCCGAAGACAAGGGACAAGATGAATATTAAAGTAGCCAGGCAGGTTGGTTACTGCTATGGTGTCGAGCGTGCTCTCAACTTAGCCTTTGAAGCAGCCAAATCCCACCCCGGACCAATCTACACCCTGGGTCCTATCATTCATAATCCTCAAGTCGTTGAGTCTCTGATGAAGCAGGCCATCCATGTTGCCTTCAGTCCGGATGAGGTCAGGGAGGGAACAATAATCATTCGTTCTCATGGAGTCGACCCGCGGATTATCACTGCCGCCAAGGAGCGTGGTCTTGAGGTTCTCGACGCCACCTGTCCCTTCGTCAAAAAAGCCCAGAAAATGGCTTCTTCCTTAAATAAGGAAGGCTACCACGTAGTGATTGTGGGTGAACGAAATCACCCGGAGGTTTTGAGTATCCTGGCTCATGCCGGAGAGTATGCACTGGTGGCAGAGAAGGGAGAGGATTTGTCTTTTCTTCCCCGTGGAATTCACAAGGTAGGAGTGGTGGTCCAGACGACTCAGTCGGTGGAGAAGCTGGAGGAAATCGTCTCCCGGCTTCTGAATCGTATCTCTGAACTCAAAGTCTACAACACCATCTGTCACGCCACCACCCAGAGACAGAAGGAAGCGGAGGCATTGACCAGAAAGGTTGATGTAATGCTGGTGGTGGGGGGCAAGAACAGTGCCAACACTACCAGGCTGGCACAGATATGCCGCGCCACTGGTACATCTACCTATCACGTTGAGACGGCATCGGAGATCGATCCCACCTGGTTTAAAAGCAATTCCCGGGTAGGGGTGACCACGGGAACGTCCACCTCCCAGTGGATCTTGAGAGAGGTCGTTGATTTTCTCGAGCAGATCGCCGGCAGGAAAGGGGCATAATGCCTCTGGTGGCCGTTGTCGGTCGGCCCAATGTGGGCAAATCCACCCTGGTTAACCGCATTGTAGGGAAGAAAGAGGCGATTGTCGAAAAAACTCCGGGTGTGACCCGGGACCGCAAATATCTCGCTGCTGACTGGGCCGGTCGAGAATTCACCCTCATCGACACTGGCGGATTAGATTTCGTCGGGCAAGCTGATCTGACAAAGAAAGTTCGCGAACAGGCAATGTTTGCCATTCGCGAGGCGGACGTGGTTGTTTTCCTGGTCGATGGCGTAACCGGTCCTCTTCCCTCAGATGAGGAAGTTGCCGATGTCCTTCGCCGCAGTGAAAAGCCAACCATTCTTCTGGTAAACAAACTGGACGACCCTGACCGCGTCCTGGATAAAGCAGCCTTTTATAAACTGGGCTTAGGGGATCCTGTAGAGATCTCTGCTCTTCACGGCGTTGGGGTGGGTGATTTCCTGGATGAGTTGGTCAAGCTTTTTCCCGAAAAAGAGGCGGCAGCAGAGGAAAAAAAAGCGCTGATTACCGCCATTATTGGCCGGCCGAATGTGGGAAAATCCTCCATCCTTAATCGAATTCTTGGAGAAGAACGGGCGATAGTCAGCGAGGTGCCTGGCACGACGCGCGACATAATCGACAGTTTGCTTTCTCGGGACGATAGAAAGTACCTATTCGTGGATACGGCTGGCCTGAGAAAAAAGGCCAAGATTGAGACGGCTATCGAGTACTACAGCTCCCTCAGGGTTCTTCAGGCCATCGACCGAGCCGGGCTTGTCCTGCTGGTCATTGATGCCGCAGAGGGGGTTACCGACCAGGATCAGAAGATCGCTTCGCAACTTCGGGAGAAGGGGCGGGCTACAATCGTTCTCTTAAATAAGTGGGATCTGGTTGATAAGGAGCGGGGAAGGGAGGTTGTCCTTGACTCTCAAGAAAAGCTGCACTTTATTGACTATGCTCCTCTGCTCAGATTTTCGGCTTTGACGGGTCAGGGGTTCGGTAAACTTTTCCCGGCCATAGATTTGGTGGCTGCCAAGTACAGAAAGAGGGTTTCCACCAGTGATTTGAATGACTTCATAGATAAAGCTAAACTTGAGCTTCAGCTTTCTGTTAAGGGAAGGACCCTGAAAATCCTTTACGGCACTCAGGTTAAGGCGTCTCCTCCAACTTTTTTGTTTTTTGTTAATCTGTCTGGTGCGAGCAGATTCGTCAGCCGAGGTTACCTACGCTATCTCGAAAAGAGACTGAGAAAAGTCTTTGATTTTACAGGCGCACCGATTAGAATAAGATTTCGTCAGAGCAAGTAGTTTGAGTTCACCTGAAGGACACAATGAATATGCTTGAGAACACTCCCTTTATTGTTCGAGCTTGTCGAGAACTCCTCTCTGAAGGACGAAAAGAATATGTTTGAGAACACTCTCTTAGCTATCTTGGTAATCATAGCTTCCTAT
>JBAQMN010000205.1:0-10046 GCA_049302895.1 Actinomycetota bacterium
CGCCCGCCTGCCGGACGGGCAGGTCTCTGTCCGTCCTCCTGTCGTTGCGCGGACCTAAAGGTCCGCCTCTACAAAACCCTGTAGAGGTCGACCTTTAGGTCGACTCTGTCATTGCGAGCCCCGCCTCGCCCCGAGTTGTCGGGGCAAGTCGGGGCGTGGCAATCTCACCAAAAAATGTGTAGGCGGGACTTTCGGGATTTGAAAGTTCCGCCACTGTTTTGTAATCTTAGTTGGTGTATAATAGTTTAGTGGAGGTAGAGAATATGCCTGCTCAAGAGACAAAAGAGAATGTAAAAATCAAAGAGGATCTACCAGTTATCCCCCTAAAGGAGCTGGTCATCTTTCCGTATCTCGTTGTTCCCCTGCTTGTCGGCCGCAAGAAGTCGGTCGAGGCTCTGGAGGAAGCGATGAGATCGGATCATATGGTGCTGCTTGTTACCCAGAAGCGCCAGGTACCGGAGGATAAGGATCCTTCCCCAGATGATCTGTATAGTGTCGGTACCGTGGCAACGGTGCTTCAAGTTCTCAGGCTTCCCGACGGCACGGTTAGAGCTCTCGTCGAAGGCATCAGTCGGATGCGGGTCAAAGAGTTTCTTCAGACCGATCCGTACCTGAAGGCAAAGACCGAGGAGATAGTTGATCAGGTTGAGCGCCGAAAGGAGAGAAATCTCGAAGCTGAGGCGCTCATGAGGAACGTGGTTAATCAGTTTGAGCGCGCTGCCCAGCTCGGAAAGCCCATTCCGTCCGAGGTTATTGTGGCGGCTTACAACATCGATGAGCCTGGCCGGCTGGCGGACTTTATTGCTTTCCACGTTACGCTAAAGACGGCGGAGCGACAAGAGATACTCGAGGCTGAGGATTCCATCGCCAGGCTGGAGAAGGTGAGCCAGTTCATGAGCCGGGAGTTGGAGATTCTCGAGATCGGGGGAAAAATCCGCTCCAAAGTGGAGCAGCGACTGGGAAAGACCCAAAGGGAGTACTTCCTGAGAGAGCAGCTCAAGGCGATCCAGGAGGAGCTGGGCACGCTTGAGGGCGAGGTAAGCGAGATTGAGGAGCTTAAGAAGAAGGTCGAAGAGGCGAAGATGCCACCCGTCGCTAAGGAGAAGTCTCTCAAAGAAATCGACCGGCTATCGCGGATGTCCCCGGTTTCAGCAGAGGCACCAGTTATCCGCACCTATCTCGACTGGCTAATCGGTCTGCCCTGGTCAAAGCGGAGTCGAGAGAAACTCAACATAAAAGCGGCGGCCAGAATTCTGGACGAAGACCATTACGGCTTGACTAAAGTCAAGGAGAGGGTTATCGAGTTCCTGGCTGTGCACAAACTCAAAGGAAAGAAGATGAGGGGCCCGATCCTCTGCTTTGTTGGACCTCCCGGTACGGGCAAGACTTCGATAGGAAAATCGATTGCCCGCGCTCTCGGGAGAAAGTTTATCCGAATCTCTCTGGGTGGAATAAGGGACGAAGCGGAGATTCGTGGTCACAGAAGAACATACGTCGGCGCTTTGCCTGGCCGAATCATCCAGTCGATCCACCAGGTTGAGACCAAGAACCCGGTGTTTATGCTTGACGAAATCGACAAGGTGGGTGTCGATTTTAGGGGCGACCCGTCGGCTGCGCTACTTGAGGCTCTCGATCCCGAGCAGAACTACGCCTTTAGCGACCATTACCTGGAGACACCCTTCGACCTGTCGGATGTGATGTTTATTACTACCGCCAATATTCTGGATACGATTCCCCCGGCCCTAAGGGATAGAATGGAGGTTATTGCCTTTCCCGGTTATACCGAGGAGGAGAAACTCAATATCGCCAAGCAGTTCCTGGTGTCGAAGCAGATGGATGCTCATGGAGTCAGGACGGAGCGGCTGAGCTTTGAGGATAGTGCTCTGAGAAAAATTATCAGGGAGTACACCCGCGAGGCTGGCGTGAGGAATCTGGAGCGAGAGATCGCCTCTATCTGCCGGAAAGTGGCTCGAGATGTGGTCGAGGGCAAAACCAAAAAGGTCAAGGTTACGGACGAGACTATCCATAGGTTTCTAGGAGCCCCGAGATTTCGTTACGGCGTTGCCGAGGAGAAGGAACGGATCGGAGTGGCGACGGCTCTGGCCTGGACAGAAGTTGGCGGCGACATTCTCTCCGTAGAGGCTACTCTCATGAAAGGTAGGGGAAATGTTACTCTAACCGGTCAGCTTGGAGACGTCATGCGGGAGAGCGCTCAGGCGGCGGTGAGCTATACTAGAGCCAACGCGAAGAGGTTTGGAATAGATGAGAATTTCTACAGCAAGAACGATATCCATATTCATGTTCCGTCTGGTGCCATTCCCAAGGACGGGCCATCGGCAGGGGTTACAATGGCCATCGCTCTCATCTCGGCTCTGACCAATCGGCCTGCCTACAAAGATGTGGCGATGACCGGTGAGATCACGCTGCGTGGACAGATTCTGCCGGTCGGAGGGGTAAAAGAAAAGGTCCTGGCGGCACACCGTGCGGGCATAAAAACAATCATTCTTCCCAAAGACAACAAAAAAGACTTGGAAGAGATTCCTGACCACGTCGAGAAAGAGCTCAAGTTCATCTTTGTTGACATCATGGATGAGATAATCGATAGGGCTATCAAAAAGGAAAAGGTAAAACCTCGTCCGAGACCGACCGTCAGGGAGCGACCCAAAGTCCTGGTCAAAGGCAAAGAAAACCAAAACTCCTCTCCCTTGAGGGGAGAGGCCGGGTGAGGGTGTCTCCCTCCCCGTGTCATTCTGAGGGACCCTGAGTGAAACGAAGGGGACCGAAGAATCTAACATTTAACCAGGAGCGGGCATAGTTTAGTTGGTAGAACGCCAGCTTCCCAAGCTGGAGGTCGCGGGTTCAAGTCCCGTTGCCCGCTCCAAATCTTTTCCAAGTTCAGAAGGCTTTTTTGAGCTTGGAGGATTTGAAGAGGGAAGCGATTTTTGGGGCTCTGCTAATATCCTGCTAAGGGATGCTCCGCTAAAAGACTCCCCAAAGAGGGATTTCTCAAGTCTTTCTCCCGCCCCGTGCTGGACTTGAGGCATCAGGTGTCCGTAACGGTCTAAGGTGACCTGGGCAGAGGAGTGGCCGAGCTGCTGCTGGATGAATTTAATATTTTCTCCCTGAGCGATTAGAAGCGACGCATAGGTGTGCCTTAGGTCGTGAAACCTGACCTTTCTTAGGCCGGCCCTCCTCAAAGCGGGCAGAAAGTGGCGCCTGACCAGGTTGCTGCCTTCCATGATCCTTCCCTCCCTGTTGGCAAAGACAAGGTCAAGCTCGCTTACCGGACATGACAGTTTGTGCCTTTTTAAGGCCTTAACAAGGATTGGCGGCATGATGATTGCTCTTGTAGCTGCCCTGGATTTGGGCTCCTCGAACTTTCCCACAACCAGGGAGCGCCTGACATGGATCTGCCCAGTCGCCCAGTTTACATCCGACCATTTGAGAGCCAAGAGCTCACCCCTCCTCACCCCGGTAAGAACGGCAGTAAAGAAGAGAGGGAAATATTCAGGATCCACATTCTTAAGGAAAGCTTTTACCTCATCCACGTTGAGGAAGTCCATCTCTTTCCTTTGAGCCCTTGGCTTTTCGACATATTCTGCCGGATTGGTTGAGAGGTATCCCCAGATGATGGCTCTTTTCAAGATGGTCTTCATCACTCTTAGGAGGTAGCCGACGGTGGTTGGTGAGAGTTTTTTCTCCCTCCTCTTCTTGGCCAGAAATTCCTCGATTAAGTGGGCTGTGATTGAGGTGAGCTTGAATCTGCCGAAATGGGGGATGAGGTGGATCTTGACAATATCTCTGTAGAATCTTAGAGTTGAGGCCTTGATTCTGGGCTCGGCATAGTGTGACAGCCACTTCTCGGCGAAATCCCCAAAGGATATCTCCTTTAGCTCCCGGTACTGGCCCAGATTTATCTCCCTCATTATTTCGGTCAGCACTCTCTCTGCGTCCTTCTTGTTTGACCCGATCGTCTTCCACTTCTGCTTTCCATCCAGGTAGTAGACGATGGCGTAGTTACCGTTTTTTCTCTTAACAATTGATCCCCTGGCCATTTCTTATCACCTCCTTTTCGGTCGATTTTCTCTTAGCCACTCGTCAAAATCTTCTTTAGCCCTTTGATACTCGTCTTTAGCTTCCTTCCTCTTAAGGTAGTAGAGGTGGGAGACTCTTCGGTGTTTTTCTTTCAGAAAGGCCAATTCTTCATTGCTCAGTCCTTCCTTCCAGGTCTTAAGATATCCCACCTTCTTACAGGTGAGGTTCTCGAGCTTCTTCTTTTCTTTTTGGCTGAGAATCTGCCTCCACGCCGACGTCGGAAGTTCTTCCCACTCCTCTATGCCTCGAGCCTCGCCAATTTTCGACCAGAACCGATTAAAGGCGTCCACTTTATCTGGCGCTATTCTATCGCAGTAGTTCTCATTTTTTTTGTCGGTGATGAAATATTTTTGGCAATTATTAACCGTTAAATAGAGTTTGGGAAAAGCGACATTACGTACATCCGCCTGAAGCGTGGATTTTTCTTTTCTGACAGCGGTGATTAACTGGCACAGCCGGTACATCTTGTCGTGGGAGATCTTAAGTGATGATAGACGACAGTTTCTGCGTGAGCGCGTTGGAACGGGCGCTACGCCGGCATTCTTCTTATCGAGATTTTCAATACGGACCAGGGAGCCCAGTACACGGGCGCGGCCTTTACTGGAGCGTTGAAGGATCATGGTATCTTAGATCAGCATGGACGGCAAGGGAAGAGTAACGGAGGCCATCATGGTCGAGCGTCTATGGCGGACGGTGAAGTACGAGGATATCTACATCAAGGACTACGAGAGCGTTGAGGATCTGATTGCCGGTCTTCGGAAGTACTTCGGCTACTATAACCACTCAAGGTCTCACTACTCGCTCGGTGGGAAGACTCCGGCTGAAGTCTACTGGGGTACTCCTTCTCTTAAGGAGGGTAGCGTGATTACGATAGCATACTGCACCTCGGTATTTTGCTCCACCTTAAACCCGAGGAAGAATTGTCTTGACAATGGGGTCCACTTCCGTCAAGCAATCCCATGATTTCGTCTTAAAAGATAGAATGTAAAGCCATAACTACAAGAGCCAGGCAAAGAATCGCCTGGCTCTTGTTTGTTAATGCTGTGAAACGCTCGGGTTGGCTAATTTGTCTTATTTCTTCGAGCTACCTTGAACATAATCAAAGCCGCGAACAAGGTCAAAACCATAAAGGCGCCAGCCAGCATGCCGATATTCCAGGGAACGCTTTTATAAACAGAAGCAATTCCTCCTGTATATGGCAAGCCTGCACCAGGGGCTGGGGTTGGGGCTGGGGCTGGGGTTGGGGTTGGCGTGGGCGTGGGTGAAAGTGCACATGGCGGTAAGGTAATGGTGTCCGTATCGGTCGAAACCGTTCCGCCAAATGCCAAAGCCCTTCCTAACCACGTCACGGTGCTGCCTATGGTAATACCTGAAGCATCAATGTCAGTTCCTACGAACGTGGAGTTGGCGCCAAGCGTGGTGGCCTGGGTCGGCGTCCAAAAAACGTCGCAGGGTGATGCGCCATCGGCTAACGTGACCACAGAGTTGGCTACCGTAGTAAGTGCGCCATCCATCCTGAAGATGTACGTCCCTTCGCCGCTTAGAGTAATTCCTCCTGCTCCAATGGATGCAGCACCTGTTATCACATATACTCCAGGTGTATAAACACCAATTGGACCATGTGTGGTGTCAGTAGCGAGATCAATTGCTCCAGGTGCGAAAGTGAATGTAGCTGGTTGACTATTGAGATTAGCCAAAGCAGTGGCCTGATCTATCCCTGCTTGGTTATATGTCGCGTCGGCCACGTATGTCGTGCCAGTCACCGTGGGTGTTACTGCGGGTCCGGTAGTATATCCAAGATCTCCACTAATAGTGGTTCCTGCTGCGGTGTTGGTATAGGTACTAGAAAGAATAACGAACGTGTTAGCCATTCCCATAGGTGGTGTCGTTGCCGCGAGGGCAGGAGTTGACACAACCAGACCAAACGTAATCGCAACAGCCAATATAGCTAATAATGAAACCTTACTGGATCTTTTCATTTACTCATCTCCTTTATTCATCTCCGTTATAATTGATCGTTTAGAGTTTCACTTCGTTTTAACTCTATAGTACTATTGTACTATTTGTCAACCTCCCGAGTTGCCTCATCAAAAAAGTACTCCAAATCGAATCGTTGCCTCATATAAAAAAGTACTTGAAATGTAGACGACATTAGGGTGCCTTTAGATGAGAAGATCATCTAAAAAGGAGGTACCGGGAAGGTGGCATTGTCGATGAAAGAGAAGAAAGCGGTGGCAGCAGAGGTTAGGAAGAGATACGGGAAGGTGACCAAGAAGGAGAAGACGAAGGTGGCGACGAGTTCGTCCAGTTGACCGGCTACAACCGCTCCTACGCCGCCAGAGCATTAAGAGGAAAGCCGGTGATAAGGAAGGCGACAAATGCAAGGCGGATAAGAGACAGGGTGTATTCGGCCGAGCTCATCCTGCCATTAAGGAGGATCTGGGCAGTCTTAAGACATGATCTGCGGCAAACGCTTGAAGCCGATCCTGCCAGAGCTTCTCTCTAAGCTGGAGGAGTTTCAGGAGATCACAGTCCAAAGCCAGGTCAAGGACAAGCTCCTTTCGATGAGCGCCTCGACCATCGACCGGCTGCTCGCCACGGACAAGAGACGGCTCCTGCTTAAAGGACGGGCCACAACTCAAGCCGGGGACGCTCCTTAAAGGACAGATACCGGTCAGGACCTTCTCCGACGGAAGGGGTCATGGAAAGGGGTCAGAGTGCTTTTTGGTCACTTTTTTCATCTAAAGCACTCTGACCCCTTTCCACATAGTAGCGTAAAGGTGGTGCCTTGTTAAGACTTTTGTGAGGTTTTTTCGGTGTTGTACCAGAGAAGGTAGTCCATCAGTCCTTGGTTGAAAGAGTCGATATCGTAAAGAACATCGGTATCCCACCTCACGCGCTGCTCTCTTAAAGTACGGTTAAACCTCTCAACACAGGAGTTACTCTGGGACCGATGTTGGCAGGCACTACGGCATAGGAATTGCCTTGACCAGGATGCGGGCATCAACTGCCATACACCCATGGCCTTTATCCAGGACCATAAGGGGATTTATCTCCATCTCGTCTATCTCGGGAAAATCATCAATCAGGCAGGAGAAGCGAAGTAAGACTTCTTTGAGGGCATCAATGTCTTTAAGTGGAGCTCCCCGCCACCCCTGGAGCAGGGGCAATGCTTTGAGCTGCTTTAACATCCGATCTATGTCCACATCGGTCAGCGGATGAGGAGAGAAGGCGACGTCTTTTTGCAGTTCCACTTGTATGCCACCGAGACCTAGCATTACCAGGGGTCCAAATACCTGATCCTGGGACATGCCAATGATGACCTCTTGCGCTCCTTGCACCATAGGTTGAACAATGACACCCTGGATCTCGTCCCAAAGACCAGCTGACTCTAGTCGCACCATCATCTGACGAAAAGCCTCTTTGACTTCTTCCTCGCTTGCTAGTCCAAGAGCTATTCCGCCGATGTCTGTCTTGTGGGTTATCGTAGAGGAGCGAACCTTGATAGCTACGGGGAACCCCAAACAAGATGCCTGCTTGGCTGCTTCCTCAGCTGAGTCTGCTATTCTAGTTTCAATCACGGGGATACCATATTCTCTTAGCAGGCTTGCCGCGACTTCTGGGAGGAGCCAGGTCCCCTCCTCGCTGATAGGGGTGGAGGCGAAAAACATTTTTCTTGTTCGGTCACCATCTATGTCTGAGAACTTAGGAGTATGACCTTCCTCTTGCTGGCGATATTGGGAGTAGTGGTAAGCTCGCGCCAAGGCTTGCGCTGCACTCTCGGGAAAGATATAGGAGGGTACATAACGCTCAGCATCTATTCGCAGGTCGAGAGTAGAGCCAGCCGACATCATGAAGTTGGCCAGAACAGGTTTATCTCCGCTATATTGGGACATTACTTCTCTTATTGCTGTAGCTACGTCTTCCGGCCGGGTTATGAGAGGTGGAATGTAGATAAGGATAATCGCATCCAGGTCGGGGTCTTCTAACATTATTGATAGAGCCTGCTTGTAGGCTTCTGGTTGGGCCGAGGCTACCATATCTACCGGGTTGCTTAACACTGCGTCTTCAGGTAAAAACCCGTGCAGCTTCCTCTGGGTGGTCTGAGAAAGCGTTGGCACTTTGAGCCCCAAGCCCTCACAAGCGTCAGCTGCAAGAACACCGGGCCCGCCTGCGTTGGTGAGAATTCCCACTCTTGGTCCTTTGGGTAAAGGCTGGTAGGCTAGGACCTGAGACACATCGAACATTTCCTCGATAGTATTTACTCGGATGACGCCAGCCCGCCTGAACATTGCATCCACAGCCACATCAGTAGCTGCCAAGGCGCCGGTGTGGGAGGATGCAGCTCTTGCTCCCACCTTGGACTTGCCTGCTTTGACGGCAACGATGGGCTTCTTGCGCGACACACGCCTAGCGATGCGGGTGAACTTGCGTGGATTTCCAAAAGACTCTACATAAAGTAGGATAACCCCAGTGTTTCCATCATCTTCCCAGAACTCAAGCAAATCGTTGCTTGAGATATCAATTCGATTGCCAATGCTAACGAAATGAGCTATTCCCAGATTGATGCTCTTGGCGTAATCCAACAGGGCCAGGCCTAAAGCACCACTCTGGGAGCAGATGCTCAGGTTGCCTGCAGGTGGCTTAATGGGAGAAAAGGTGGCATTTAATCTCACATTGGGATCAGAGTTGAGAATGCCAAGACAGTTAGGGCCGACCACTCGCATTCCATAGGCAAGCGTTTTCTCTTTGAGCAGACGCTCACGCTCTTTACCCTTGAGACCTGCCTCGCCAAATCCAACTGAGATAATAACCAATCCTCTGACACCCTTCTTCCTACACTGATCAACAACGCTTAACACTTTTTCGGCTGGTACGACAATTACCGCCAGGTCTATGTCAGCAGGCACGTCCAGAACTGATGGGTAAGCAAGGACACCGGCTACCGAGGTGGTATTAGGATTGACCGGGAAGACAGGTCCACTGAAGCTGCTGTTGAGCAGGTTGCGGAAGAGAGCGCCCCCAACACTTTCGGGGTCGCGGGAGGCACCGACCACCGCTACGCTGTGAGGATAAAGGAGTCGGCGGACACCAGCTGTTCGGGCAATATGTTCCCGCAAGGCTTGACGTTTAGCATATTCCTCCTGTTCTTCCAGGTTAATGGAAATATCATACACACCCTCGGAAAGCTCCTTAGCTATCTTGAAGCCACTTTCATCAAACAACTCAAGCATGCGGGTGTTTTCAGGTAACACCCTGCCTATAAACCGTTTTATTCTATATTTTCCCGCTGTCTCAGCCAGCTTTTCGAGAAGGACTGTCCCCACACCTCTTCCTTGAAAACTCTCTTCAACCACGAAGGCTACCTCAGCACTCTTCATGTCGGGCACTGCATCATAGCTACCAACCGCGACAATTCGCTCCTCCTCTCCTTCACCTCGGGTTGCCACGTAAGCGCAACGCTTGGGCAGTTTTGCCTCAGTGTAATAAGCTAATTCTTCGTCGCTGATATACTTCTTGGCGTATTGAAACCGAAAGTAGCGAGTTAAAGGGCTCAGCCGGTAGATGAGCTTCTTCAATCGCTCTCTATCATCCGGCCTTATTGGTCTGATGCAAAGGCTTTGCCCGTTCCGTAGGACTACCTCGCTATCAAAAGAATCTACGCCAACTTTCTTCCCAGGCTTCATAAACGTTCCTCCAAGTCAAGACCCCGAATTGCCTCACCTAAAACCCATCTGAAATTGTATCATTGCCTCATATAAAAAATCTATCTGAAACCTGTTGTTAAGCGAAGCCGAAGGCGAAAAGTCACAAAAGGTTTCATATAGTGTCTCCTTCTAATGCTAATTCTTTTGCTGAAAACGCCAATCATATTGGCAAGAGCACCCGGAAAATTGAGGACACGACTCAAAGTATGGCAAGAATTTAGAATAAAGGCAAAGGTTCAAAAG
>JBAQMN010000206.1:0-2176 GCA_049302895.1 Actinomycetota bacterium
GGCATCCACAGGCGGCCGGGATGAGCCCACCGTGCCGCCGATTACGGAGGCCAACTCTTCCACCAAGGAGAAATTCTTAGCCTCGCCTAAACCTCGACCACCAGCCACAATCACCTGAGCATCGGCGATATGAAGAGCTCCGCCCACCTCCTCAATAAAATCGATTCGCTTTGTCTTAACCTTATCCTCAGCCAAGCTCAGTTTTTCCGAGATAACCTCTCCTTTATTTGAAGGATCCCGTGGAGGCATCCTCATCACTCTGGACCGGACCGTGGCCATCTGAGGCCGCCTCTGAGCACAATAGATGGTAGCCATTATGTTTCCGCCGAAAGCCGGGCGCGTCTGCTGAAGAAGCCCCGTTTCAGGATCGATAGAAAGCTCCGTGCAATCGGCAGTTAGACCTGTTCTAAGCTCCGTGGCCACTGCGCCAGATAAATCACGCCCGAGAGTCGTCGCGCCAATTAGGAAAATCTCGGGCCTGTACTTTCTTGCCAGCGCAACGAGTCCGTGGGTGTAGGCTCGTGTTCTATAGTCCTTAAGAATCGGATCATCGATGACGTAAACAGAATCGGCCCCATAATAAAACGCTTCCCCGGCTAGATCAGTTATCTGAGATCCCAAAAGGACCCCCGACAGAGCTGCCTTCCGCTCGCCGGCAAGCTCTCGACCTATTCCCATGAGTTCCCATGAGACATCAGAGATTTTTCCATCGATTTGTTCAACAAAAACCCAAACACCCTTGTCGCCTGCTAAATTCACACTGTTCATCGTCGACCATCGCCTATTATTTGAAGATCTATCAGCTTCTCCGCTAAGAGAGCAGCCGCTTGCTTGGGATTCTTCTCCCCGTCGGGAACAATCTCAAGCTCTATCTCCCGGACAGGCGGCGCAAATATCTTTTTCACTTGCGTTGGCGAACCCTTGAGCCCACACTGGGATAGATCAATTGAAAACGAGTTCTTGTCCCAAAGCCTGACTTCGTGTCTTATTGCTTTGATGAGGTTGGGAAGAGAGGCATATCTGACTTCATTGGCTTCCTTTACGACGGTCAACAAAACAGGAAGTGATGCCTCTACAACCTCTCTACCGGTCTCAAGCATCCTCTCCACTTTGATCTTTCCATTCTTTATATCAACCTCGTCGATCTTGAGAACATAAGTGAGTGGAGGGACCCCCAGTCTCGTAGCTATACCGGGACCGACCTGAGCAGTATCTCCATCGATAGCTTGTTTACCACATAAAATTATATCCACTTTGTCTTTACGGTCTATTTCTTGTATTGCCTGCGAGAGAATGTAGGAAGTGGCCAGAGTATCAGACCCGGCAAAAGCCACATCACAAAGGATAATCCCATCGTCGGCTCCTAAGGATATAGCTTTTTTGATGACCTCTCGAGCTTGCATTGGTCCCATGCTTATCGCCGTAACTTTTCCTCCATGTTGGTCCTTGAGACGTAGAGCCTCTTCCAAGGCATGAAGGTCGTAGGGATTGGCGATGGAGGGCACACCCTTCCTCATCAAAGTGTTTGTTTTAGGATCGATTTTGACTTCGGTGGTGTCAGGCACCTGCTTGATGCAAACTACTGCGTGCAATTTTAGCTATTCCCTCGTCTTTCGGACATAGATTTTGTATGTGCCATTTTCTTCCTTGATGCCGAGGAATTCGTTGCCGGTATTCTTACACCAGGCAGGCATGTCCGTCTTTATGCCCGGGTCGTCCGCGACAACCTCAAGCACTTGACCTATCTTTAGCTGCTTGAACCGCTCCGAGGTTTTGACGATAGGCACCGGGCAAAACAATCCCAGGCAGTCTAACGTGGCATCAGCTTCCATTTTGTCCTCCCATGCGGAGCCTAAAGGTCCGCCCCTACAAAACCTGTAGAGGTCGACCTTTAGGTCGACTATCGGTTATATAAACAAAGTTACCTTCGAGTTCTTTGCCTCATCCAGAAAGGTAGCTGCTCCAGCAAAAGTATCTGCCTCCGGAATAAAAGCGTCGTTGGGAATGCCCAAGACGCCGCAGCTCGTCGTGCAGACTATCATCTTAACTCCCATTCCTTTGGCCATGGAAATCATTTCTTGAACCGACGGCATCTTAACCTCAGTCATGAGCTTCTTCATCATCCAGGGTCCCATACCGAGCATGTTGAATCTCGAGAAAGGAAGTCTGTTAGCTC
>JBAQMN010000207.1:0-3973 GCA_049302895.1 Actinomycetota bacterium
AAAAGGAAAGGTGTTGACCAAGAGGAACTCAAACGAGCCCATCTCGAGGTCATAACGCGCCTTGATGAACTTTATGAAGCGGGCGAGATATCAGAGCCTGTCTACCGAAAGCTTAGAGAAGAGGAGAAAGAGAAGTTAGCCGAGTACCTTTAGGTCTACAACTCAAAGGAAGGCCTGCCTGCCGCAGGCTCGCCGTGGCGAGCAGGCAGGCCAAAGGCTTCTAAATGCTAAGTGCAACGAATATCACCAAACACTTTGGCAGAAGGCAAGTTCTAAAAGGAGTAGATTTAGCGCTTGAGAGAGGAAAGATAACAGCCATTCTGGGACCCAACGGAGCAGGGAAGACGACGCTGATAAAGATTTTATCCACTCTCAACAGGGCCGATTCTGGAAGTATATCTATCGATGGAATAGATACCATGAAGGAACCGCAAAGAGTAAGAAGAAAGTTAGGATTTCTCGCTCACGAACCCCTCCTCTATATGGAGTTGACCCCTCTGGAGAATCTAAAGCTCTTCGGCGAGCTTTACAGGGTAAATCATCACGAGACGGATCTACGGAAGAGACTGAGCGATGTCGGACTACTTCCTTTTGCTCACAGCGAGATCAGATTCTTCTCCAAGGGGATGCTGCAGAGATTGGCCATTGCCAAAGCTCTGATTCACGATCCAGAACTTGTCTTTCTGGATGAACCCTTTGCCGGGCTCGACGCTACGGCCAGGACGTTTGTATTGAATTTTCTGAAGGGGTCAAAGGACAAGAATAAAGCGGTTCTGCTTGTCTCGCATGATGTGGAGCTGGCTTACTCCGTTGCGGATGAGTTTGCACTTCTCTTTGGCGGGAAAATTGTTGATGTCTTAACAAAAGATCGCTACTCGTTAAGAGAGGTACTCGAGCTATACGAGAGGAGGCTGGAAGGGAATTGAAGGACGTCCTGCTTCTTGCCCGAAAAGATTTATTAGTTCAATTTCGCTCAAAAGAGATGTTCATTTTCATGTTTATCCTGGGCATGCTCGTCGTACTCATCTTCAGCTTCGCTTTCGGTCCATTCTTTAAATCTCCCAAGGAGCTGGCGGCCAGTGTTCTCTGGGTGGCTTTCGCTTTTGCTGGGGTCATCGGTCTGGACAGGTCTTTTTCGGCGGAGAGGGCGTCCGGCGGTCTTGAGGCGGTACGCCTATCGGGGGTTAGTTCGAGCAGCATATATCTATCGAAGACGCTGAGCAACATAATCTTTCAACTGCTGACTGCGGTAGTTATTACTCCGGTGACGATGATTCTGTTTGACATTCTGGACGTCTCGCTCTTGCCGGCTCTCATTCTGATCATTCTCCTTGGTGTGATAGGCTTTTCGGCGGTGGGAACTATTCTTTCGGCCATGTCGACCTCCACTTCGCTGGGGGAGAGTCTTCTTTCGATCATTCTTTTTCCTCTGATCGTGCCGGTCGTTATAGCTGCAGTCAAAGCCACCAAGATTCTGTTCGAAAAGGGTAGCATCGCTGGTGGGATGGACTGGATCAGAGTTCTTGTTGTCTACGGAATAGTCTTTTTGGTTGTGTCCTATCTGGTATTTGATTACGTTATTGAGGTCTGAGAGGAGGTTAATTTGAGAAGAATTAGCGGATTCTTGGCGATTCTGGGGTTGCTCGTAGCAGCCCTGATGGTTTTCTTCTACGCACCGATCGAGAAGACCATGGGGATATCCCAGAAGATATTCTATTTCCACGTGTCCTCGGCCTGGGTAGGCTTTCTGGCCTTCTTTGTCACCTTTGTTTCCAGCATAGTTTACCTTACCAAAAGAACGGAAGGCTCCGATCGTCTGGCTGCCTCATCGGCGGAACTGGGGCTTGTCTTTACAACCATTGTCCTGGTTACCGGCCCCATCTGGGGAAAGATGGCCTGGGGGGCCTGGTGGACCTGGGATCCTCGCCTGACCACCACACTGATTCTGTGGTTCATGTACGCGGCTTACCTGGTTCTTCGCAGTGGTGTGGCGACAGAGGCAAGGAGGGTCTTCTCGGCGGTGTTTGGCATAATCGCCTTCATCGATGTGCCCATTGTTTTCATGTCCATCAGGTGGTGGCGCACAATTCACCCGGTTGTCGTCAGGGCGAGTGGTTTCGACATGGAACCAGAAATGGTCGTCACCCTGCTTGTTTCGGTAGCTGCTTTTACTCTGTTATTTGTTCATTATCTTTTGGTCAAGTACGATCTGGAGGATCTGTCTTCGAGATTGGATGAATTACAGATGAAGATGGGAGGTTAAAAGTGAACTATTTTGCCGCCGCTTATACCTTACTTCTAGTGCTTCTGGTCGCCTACACCATCTATGTCAGGCAAAAGCTGGTTGATCTGAAGAAGCGACTCGAGCTTGTTGAGGCAATAGCCAAAGAGAAAGAGCTCTAACTAAAGAGCGACGAAGTCGGGGTCTCCGTCCGCCCATCGCAGGGCCGACACAGAGGTCGGCCCCTACGAGGCAAGATGAGAAAAAACTGGCAGAAATTTCTGATATTCCTTTTAATTCTTATCATTCCCACGGCCATCAGCTGGGGTTTGTACCTGGCTGCCGGTGGTCCGCAACCCGAGCACGCGGAGCACGAAGGGGGAGGTTCATCCCCCGGCGGGATGACCATGTCGTCCAAGTTTCCCGAGGAGCTTGGCGGCATGCATCAGGCGGCTTTCCTTGAGGGAGACGCAGCCAAAGCTGAGATCAGCCAGCTTCATCAAGGGAAAGTTGCTGTCGAAGAAGGCTATATCGTTACATATTCTGATAACACCTATGCGGCCAAGATCTGGATTTCCAAGTCTTCTTCCACAAACGAGGCTGCCACGCTGGTAGAGAACATGACAAAGAGAATGCAGAGCAATCCAACGGTGTTCAGCGCACCACAAGGGCAAACCGTCGCCGGAAAAACGGTCTTTTTCACAACGGGCCAGGGCATGAAGAATTACTATTATCAAAGCGATACCTGGGTCATCTGGATCGGGACGACCTTACCCGATGATCGGTCAGGGTCTTTTCTGGAACAAGCCGTCAACGGTCTGAAACCGGGAAGTTAAATTGAGCAAGAAACAGGTTAAAGAATCTGAGAAAAAGAATGCGAAGAACAGAAAATGGCGTAGGAGAATCGTCGGCGCTTTCTTTATAATTCTCGCTGCTTATACTATCTTAGCGATGTTTCAAGGGGGCTTTCAGGAATACACCGAAAAGCTCTTCGGCTGCATGAAAAAGGTGGAACTTTTGAGATAGATTATTGACATTAGCTCCCAGATAATTATACTCTGAGTAGAAGAAGATAGATGAGTTCGAGTCGCGGGGAGACTCGAACTTTTTTAAACTTTGGAGGCGACGCGCCAGGGCGACGTTCAAGGAGGGAGAGAAGATGGGTGCCAAAGAGGAGCTTGAAAAATACCTGAAGGACAACGGGATCTCTTTTGAGGAGATGGTCCACGCCGAGGTTTATACGTCGCAGGAGGTGGCTGCGGCTCAGCATGTCCGGGGGCAGGAGTTGGCAAAGGTTGTGATGGCCAATGCCGATGGTGATATGGTGATGCTGGTTCTGCCGGCAAGCTATCGAGTGGATTTTGACAAACTCAAAAGTGTTCTTGGTAAAACAAAGGTCAGTCTGGCCAAGGAGGAGGAGTTTCAGGACGTGTTCCCTGGCTGTGAAGTAGGAGCAATGCCTCCTTTCGGAAACCTGTATAACATATCGGTCTATGCGGATAAGTCTTTGACTGTTGATCCGGAGATTATTTTTCAGGCAGGGACTCATGTCCATACCATGAAGATTAAGTACGCCGACTATGAGAGATTGGCCAAACCCAAAGTTGCCGACTTCGCAGTGCACTTAGCTTAGCTCTCCAACCCCTCTTCTTTTAAAATAAACGTTCCATTCTCGGGAACCCGGTCGCGAGCTTGTCATTATTGGTTTTTGGTATAACTTCATGTAAAATTTAATTAAACCCTATATAGAGA
>JBAQMN010000208.1:0-13277 GCA_049302895.1 Actinomycetota bacterium
CGTTTTTGGAATGAATGATCAGTTCAGCGATGACTTCTGAGTCGGAGGTGGATTCTAAGACACTACCTTCACCTTCGAGAAACTCTCGAAGTTCCCAGGTATTTATAAGATTCCCGTTATGCGCCAGGGCCAATGCCAGAGAAGTGTTGGCTTTGTGAATAGGCTGGGAGTTTTCCCAGCTTGTAGCGCCCGTGGTGGAGTATCTGACGTGACCAATGGCGATGGGTCCCTGCAGCGTGACCAGGTTCCTCTCAGTGAAAACCTGAGAAACCAGACCCATGTCTTTGTATACAAGAATATTATCTCCGTCAGAGACGGCGATCCCTGCGCTCTCCTGACCTCGATGTTGAAGGCCGTATAGCCCATAATAAGTGAGTTTGGCCACCTCTTCACCAGGGGCATAGATGCCAAAAACACCGCACGCCTCTTGGGGCTTATCCTCATTCAGCTTATCAGACATTCTAAGACTCCGCGCCAGACACTGGCCATATCCTCGACAGGTAAGTTTATTGTATCATCTATCACTAAGTTTTTGCCAGCTACTTCCCCCAGAATGCTTAAAGGAATTCCAAATCTTTTGGCTAATCTTTCCAGAAGAAACAGATTTCTCTTCTTAAGAGAGACGAGGATGCGAGATTGTGATTCGCTAAACAGCCACACTGCATGGTCACCGAAGGTAGACGGTGAACGTATTTGGGCGCCAATATCTCCAGCTATTGAGCATTCTGCGAGGGCCACCGCCAGTCCACCCTCGGACAAATCATGAGCGGAGCTTATCAGTCTGCTCCGATTTGCTTCAAGCAAGCACTGTTGAACAGCTCGTTCTCTTTCCAAATTGAGACTGGGTGGTTTTCCTTTAGCCAGACCGTGGACAACCTTCAGATATTCGCTGCCACCCAACTCTTCTTTGGTTTCACCCAGGATAGCAATCAAATCCCCGGGCTCTTTGAAAGCCATCGTCAGATGCTTTGATATATCACTGATCAGGCCGAGCATTCCGACCACCGGGGTGGGATAGACGGGCCCTTTGGCCCACTCGTTATAAAAACTGACGTTTCCGCCCACCACCGGGGTGCCGAGTTTCTCGCAGGCCTCTGCCATTCCTCGGACTGCCTCCCTAAACTGCCAGAAAATCTGGGGCTTTTCGGGATTGCCAAAATTCAAGCAATCCGTGACGGCCAGTGGCTTTGCTCCTGAGCAGACCACATTCCGCGCTGCTTCAGCCACCGCAATCTGAGCCCCCGTATATGGATCCAGATAACAATAGCGACCGTTGCCATCTACCGTCAGGGCAACCGCCTTCCTTGTTCCCTTTATTCTCAAAACCGCCGCGTCGGAGCCGGGCAATACTGCCGTATTAGTCTGAACCATGTGGTCATACTGCTCGTAGACCCAGCGTTTACTGCAAATATTCGGCGAAGCAAGAATATCCAAGAGAACTTTGTTCAAGTCTTTTGGATGTTTGATTGTGCTGATATCGAAATTTTGTACTTCCTCCAGATAGGCAGGGCGTTCGGCCTGCCGATAGTAGACAGGGGCTTCATCCGCTAAGGATTTGGCTGGCATCCTGGCCACCAAATTTCCGTCTTCAAAAACCTTGAGCTCGCGTCCCTTTGTCACCCGGCCAATTGTGGTGGCGTCCAGACTCCACTTCTGGCAAACGCCCAAAACTTTCTCTTCGTCTTCGGGTTTTACAATGGCCAACATCCTTTCCTGAGACTCGGAGACCATCACCTCAAAGGCTTCCATCCCTGTCTCCCGCCGCGGCACTTTCGAAATATCGATATCCATTCCCATGCCGGCACGGCTGGCCGTCTCGCAGATGGCACAGGTCAAACCAGCGCCTCCCAGATCCTGTAGACCGACAAGCAAACCCTTTTGGTCGAGCTCCAGAGACGCCTCGATAAGCAGCTTCTCAGTAAACGGGTCTCCCACCTGAACAGAAGGGCGCTTGGCGTACGCTTCTTCGGCAAGCTCCTGAGAAGCCAGAACGCTAACGCCTCCGATACCATCCCGACCAGTCTTGTTCCCGATCAGCACGACTAAGTTGCCTTCCCCTCTGGCCTGGCCCTTCATAATCCTGTCTCTCTCGACCAGACCGACACACATCACATTTACCAGGGGATTCCCCTCATACGCATCCTCAAAATAAACATCTCCGGCCACGGTGGGAACACCACAGCAATTGCCGTAGCCAGCGATTCCCGCCACGACCTCTTCAAATAGGTACTTGACCCGTGGGTTTTTCAGTGAACCGAACCGTAAAGGATCCAAGAGGGCAATGGGGCGAGCACCCATAGCAAATATATCTCTTAATATTCCTCCCACCCCGGTTGCCGCTCCCTGGTACGGCTCAATGGCGGAAGGATGGTTGTGAGACTCAATCTTTAATGCGACCGCGAGGTTGTCCCCAATATCGACAATACCTGCGTTCTCACCAGGACCCTGGATAACTTGAAGACCATATGTGGGCAAGAGCTTGAGAACGGGTTTGGAACTTTTGTAGCTGCAGTGCTCGGACCACATCACCGAGTACATGGCAAGCTCGACGTAATTGGGCTCGCGCCCCAGAATCTCGACAATCTTTTCGTATTCTTCTTTGGTTAGACCGAGCTCTTCATAAAGTTCAGCCAGGATAATCACACTCTGCTTATGATGATTGATTCGAATATTTTTTTCCCATCTTCTGAGCCGAGGAGAGTCTCCATGGCGCGTTCGGGGTGAGGCATCAGGCCAAAGATGTTTCCTTTCTTATTCACAATACCTGCCACATTCTCAAGAGAGCCGTTGGGGTTGGCCTCTCCGCTCACGTTTCCCTGCTCATCACAGTATCTTAGAACGATCTGACCACCCGCCTTCATATCCTCCAGAGTTTCTTCGTCGACAAAGTAGTTGCCATCGTTGTGGGCGATGGGAATCCGCAACACATCGCCGGTATAGTAGGCTGCGGTGAAGGGTGTACGGTTGTTTTCCACCCTCACCAAGACATGCTTGCAGATAAACCTGAGAGTGTTGTTTCGGAGCATCGCTCCGGGAAGAAGTCCAGCCTCAAGAAGAATCTGAAAACCGTTACAGATGCCAATGACCAGGCCACCGTGGGATGCAAAATCAGAGACGGCCTCCATAACAGGGGAAAACTTGGCTACAGCTCCGGTTCTAAGATAATCTCCGTATGAGAAGCCACCCGGGAGGATTATGCAGTCGTACGAGGATAAATCCTGCTCTTGATGCCAGATATATGAGGCTTCAAAGCCCATAAGCTGGGCTGCGTAATAGCAATCCTGTTCGCAGTTGGAGCCTGGAAAAACGACGACCCCAAACTTCATCTAAGAATCTTTCCCACCCACCGGCACAGATTCCACCTCAAAAGTGTAACTCTCGATGACCGGATTCGAGAGAAGCCGGTGACACATCTCGTCAACCTGTTTTTCGAGCTTCTCTTTGTCCGCGCCGTTCAAAGTCAACTTGATGAACTTGCCCACCCGCACATCTTGAACATCCTGATAGCCCAGGTTTTTGAGAGCCTTACCAATGGTTGCTCCCTGCGGATCCAAAATTCCCTCTTTTAATGTAACGTATACTTTGGCAACATACATTCTAACTCCACGTCGGACGTAACTCGTAATGCGTAACGCTTACTTCGTAGCACAGAATTAGTAGTTGACCCCTTACCTACGAATGACTAATTACGAATTACGCGTTACGCGTCTTAGGATTTCTTGGTATGCCTCTTCAACCTGCCCCAAGTCGCGGCGGAAACGGTCTTTATCCAGCTTTTCGCCGGTTTTCTCATCCCACAGTCGACAGGTGTCAGGAGATATCTCATCTCCCAGAATGATTTCAGAATCTCTAAAACCGAACTCGAGTTTGAAATCGACCAGCTCAAGGCCGCGTTCAGCCAAGAAAGGACGGAGTACATCGTTAATCTTGAGAGAAAGGGTGCGTAGCTCTTGAAACTGGACCGCGTCGACCAGGCCAAGCTCTAAGACATGCTGACAGACAAGGAGGGGATCCCCCAGATCATCTCTTTTATAATAGAACTCGACGATGGGTTTTTTTAGAAGGCGGCCTTCCTGGTAGCCAAGGCGCTCGGCGAGACTTCCCGCCGCAATGTTTCTTACGATTGCCTCGAGAGGAACCATTTCCAGTCGATCTATTAGCATCTCGTGTTCGTCCAGAAGCCTGTGATAGTGCGTTTTGATTCCCGCTTTCTCAAGAATTTCAAAGAGGTAGGCCGAGATGCGGGCGTTGGCGGCTCCCTTCCCCTCGATCGTTCCCTTTTTCTTTCCATTAAAAGCGGTGGCTGAATCCTTGAAAAGCTGAATCAGTAGCCCCGGCTCATCCGTTGCGTAAACGATCTTGGCTTTCCCTTCATAAAGCTTTTGGCGACGCTTAATCTCTACACTCATCGCTCCATCCCCTTCAAGAAGCTCTCTCAAAAACCTGGTCGACGTGACGCAGATAGTAGCTGTAGTCAAGGAGGCTATCAACCTCTTCAGCCGAAAGGTGTTTTGTAATTTCAGAATGGCCTAAGAGAAGCTCTCTGAAGTCTCCTTCGCCCGCCCAGACTCTCATGGCCATCCCCTGCACAAGCCTGTAGGCATCCTCCCGGAGCATCCCCTTCTCAATCAACTTTAGGAGAACCCGCTGAGAATGAACCAGCCCCTGGGTTTTCTCCAGATTCTTCCTCATGTTTTCTGGGTACACCTTTAGACCCTTTATGAGCTGAGAAAATTTCTGAAGCATGTAGTCGAGAAAGATGGTCGAGTCGGGGAAGATGATCCTTTCGACTGAGGAATTGGAGATGTCCCGTTCATCCCAGAGAATTATGTTCTCGTAGGCCGCCTGAGCGTTTCCCCTGATTACCCGGGCCAGGCCACAGATTCTCTCCGAAACTATCGGGTTCCTCTTGTGGGGCATAGCGGAAGACCCTTTTTGCTGAGCGTGAAAGGGCTCCTCCACTTCGAGAATCTCCGTTCGTTGGAGGGTTCTGATTTCGGTGGCAAATTTGTCAAGGGACGAAGCCGTAATGGCCAGAGCGCTCATGTATTCGGCGTGCCGGTCCCGCTGGAGAATCTGGGAGGAGACCTCGGCCGGTTTCAGTCCGAGCTTGCCCAATACTGACTTTTCCACCCTCGGGTCAATGTTCGCATAGGTTCCTACAGCTCCGGAAATCTTGCCGTAGCTTATAACGCTCTTAGCTTGCTCAAGACGTCTAAGACTGCGCTCCATTTCAAAAACCCAACGCAGAAGCTTCAGGCCAAAGGTTATTGGTTCTGCGTGGATACCGTGGGTTCTACCGATCATGATGGTGTCTTTGAACTCGCGAGCTCTTGTCTTTAGAATCGCTATAACCTGTTTGACATCCTCGATAAGAATATCGATGGCATCACGCAAAAGCAGCGAAAGCCCGTTGTCCACCACGTCGTATGAGGTCATTCCGTAGTGAATGAACTTGGAGGCCGGACCGACCTTTTCGGCCACGGCGGTGAGAAAGGCGATGACATCGTGCTGAACCTCTTTTTCAATTTCGGAAACCCGCTTTGCATCAAAGCCAGCCTTTTCCTTGATCTCAGCTACCGCCTCTTCGGGTATTACACCTAACTCAGCCTGAGCCTCGCAAGCCCCTATTTCGATCTCCAGCCACTTCTGGTACTTGTTTTCGTCCTGCCAGACTGCCCTCATCTTCGGCAGACTGTAGCGCTCTATCACTTCTTGCCAGCCATCCTTTCTTTGAACTCTTTGAGTTTCTTTCGGATTTCTGGATACTTTATCGCCAGAATCTGTGCCGCCAAAATCGCCGCGTTGTGGGCGGAATCTATGGCAACCGTAGCGACCGGCACCCCGCTTGGCATCTGCACAGTCGAGAGGAGAGCGTCGAGGCCCTCGAAGTCCGCCGTCTTAATAGGAATGCCTATTACGGGAAGCAAAGTATGAGAAGCCACCGCCCCGGCCAGGTGGGCCGCTTTCCCGGCCCCGGCGATTATCACTTCAATACCTCTTTGTTCGGCGGAGATGGCATATTCACGAACGACATCCGGGGTGCGGTGGGCAGACATCACTCTTGTTTCTGAAGGAATGCCAAACTCACCCAGCGTCTCTTTGGCTTTCTCAATGACGCCCGAGTCTGATTCACTTCCCATTAGTATTCCCACTAGTGGCTTCGCCACCGCACCTCCATTTGGCTTATGGCAGATAGCTTATAGCATATAGTCGTAAATCCAATTCTAAAATTTTTTGGTTTTGCTATCCGCCATACGCTATCTGCTATACGCGGTTTTTTGGACCGCTCTGAGAGCGATGTCTGTTCTGAAGTGCATCCCTTTAAAGTGGATTTTTTCTATGGCTCGATATGCTCTCTTTCGAGCTTCGCTAAAATCCCCTCCGATGGCCGAGACATTTAAGACTCGGCCGGCGGCGGTGACAATTTTTCCATCGTGGGTGGCCGTCCCGGCGTGAAAAACCTGAACCCCTTCCATCTTGGCCGCCTCATCAAGGCCCTTGATCTCAAACCCGTCCTCATAAGAGGCTGGATATCCTTTAGAAGCGACCACCACCGTTACGCAAACCCCCGAAGACCATCTCAAACGATAGTCCCTTAGATTCCCTTCGATCAGAGCCATCATGATCTCAGTCAAGTCGCTGTAGAGCAGGGGGAAGATAGCCTGCGATTCGGGGTCTCCGAATCGGCAGTTAAACTCTAAAACCTTTGGCCCCTCCCTTGTCAGAATCAGGCCCGTATAAAGAACACCCTGATAAACGATGCCCTCAGTCCGTAGAGCCTGAATGGTTGGTTTCAGAATGGCGTTTACGATGTTCCCATATGTTTCCTCGTCAACGGTGGGAACCGGACAGTAACTTCCCATACCTCCAGTATTCGGCCCCTCATCGCCGTCAAATACGGGTTTGTAGTCTTGAGCGGGAAGCATTGGAAGAACCGTTTCCCCATCCGTCAAGGCCTTAACAGTTACCTCTTCTCCCTCAAGATACTCCTCAAGCAGCACTCTCTGACCAGCCGAACCAAACTTTTTCGCCACAAAACAATCGTGAAGGGCTTTTAAGGCGGATTCCTGGTCAAAACAGACCATTACGCCTTTGCCCGCCGCCAGTCCGTCCGCTTTTACCACGAAGGGCGGAGTCTCTTTCTTGACAAATGAGATTGCCTCGTTGTAGTGGTCAAAGATAACGGCATCCCCGGTGGGAATCCCGTATTTCTTCATTAAATTCTTGGCAAAACTCTTACTTCCTTCTATCTGTGAGGCTTCCCTTGTAGAACCAAAAATTCTCAAACTCCTGGATCGAAAGACGTCTACAATCCCCGCCACTAAGGGGGCTTCGGGCCCGACAACAGTCAAGCTCACACCCTTCTCCTCCGCGAAGGATGCCAGCTCCTCACTGTTGTTTGCATCCACCTCAATGCATTTCGCTAAGGATTTGATGCCGGCATTTCCGGGAGCTGCGTAGATTTTCTCCACGGAAGGGTTTCGGCTGATCTTCCAAACCAGAGCATGTTCTCTTCCGCCGCCGCCGATCACCAATATGCGCATCGTCACTCTGGCACTCTGCTTGGGACTCGTATTGTTTGGTCCCTCCTTGAACCCACCGAGATTATCTCAACGGGTATGCCAGCCAGATCCTCAACTCTTTTGATATACTTTCGAGCCTCTGTCGGCAGATCCTCATACCGAGTCACGCTGCCAATATCAGTTTTCCAGCCTTTGATCTCTTCATAAATGGGAGTCACCTTGTGAAAAATGCTCTGGTGAGAAGGAAATTCTTCCAGGGTTTCCCCTCGGAATTCATACCTTGTGCAAATCTTCAATCTGTCAAACTGGGATAGAACGTCGAGTTTTGTCAGAGCCAGGCTGTCAAGATTATTTATGCGGACGGCGTATCTTAAGATGACCGCATCCAGCCAGCCACACCGCCGTGCTCGCCCTGTTGTCGTCCCATACTCCACCCCGATCTCCCGCATCGCCTTGCCGATCTCTCCCTTCTCTTCCGTGGGAAAGGGCCCCGAACCGACTCTCGTCACATAGGCCTTTGCCACGCCCATAGCCTTGTCGATTCTTGACGGTCCCACTCCGGCTCCGATACAAGCCCCACCAGCCGTAGGCGAAGATGAGGTCACATAGGGATAAGTACCGTGGTCTATATCCAAAAGAGTCCCCTGGGCGCCTTCAAAAAGGACGCTCTTCCCCCCGTCTAAGGCTCTGTTGATAAGGAGAGAAACATCGGCTATGTGGCCTCTGAGCCTCTCAGTGTAACCGGCATACTCGGTCAGAATGTCTTCGGGGTCAAGGGGATCAAGGCCATATATTTTTGTCAGAATGAGATTCTTTTCCGCCAGCGCCGACTCCAGTTTCTCTCGAAAGATTTTGGGATCGAGAAGGTCCTGGACGCGGATGCCTATCCGCGCTGCCTTATCGGTGTAAGCAGGTCCGATGCCCTTACGAGTGGTTCCGATTTTGCTCTTTCCCAGACGGAGCTCTCCCTCTCGATCCAGTACGAGATGGTACGGCATGATCAAATGGGCATTGCTACTGATCACAAGATTCCTGGTAGATATTCCCATGGATTCCAAGTTGTCCATCTCCTGGATTAGAACCCTCGGATTAACCACCATGCCGTCGCCGATTGCGCATGTAACATTTGGATAGAGAATACCTGAGGGAATGTGGTGAAGCTTCAGGCTCACACCGTGGTTGACCACAGTGTGTCCGGCGTTATCGCCTCCCTGATAGCGGACGATGATAGCCATGTCCTCAGCCAGAAGGTCACAGATCTTGCCTTTACCCTCGTCTCCCCACTGGGTTCCAACCAGAACTGTTGCGGGCACCTTTTTAACCACCCTTTATGATACTTCTTGCCGCTATTACACCCGCCACCGAGGCCTGGACCAAACCGCGTGTTATCCCGGCTCCATCACCGATCGCATAAAGATTCTTGATCTCAGTTTGTAGATTGGCGTCAAGCTTCGGCCGGGAAGAATAGAACTTAGCCTCAACCCCGTAAAGCAGCGTGTTCCTTGAATTTATCCCGGGTGCGATCTTGTCCAGCGCCTGAAGCATTTCCAGTATATCAGAAATGTACCGATAGGGAAGAGCGAAGGAGAGATCCCCGGGAGTGGCACTTTTTAGAGTGGGAACTACGGTACCCCGGCGGATGCGATCGGGAGTGGAGCGTCTACCTATCTGTAGGTCACCAAGGCGCTGGATTATTATACCCTCGCCCAGAAGATTAGCCAATCGAGCGATGTACTTCCCGTATGCGATGGGTTCCTTAAAGGGCTCGGTGAACGTAGTTGAGGCCAGGAGAGCGAAATTGGTGTTGGCTGTTTTTTTGCGGGCGTAAGAGTGACCGTTGACAGTGACAACATTGTCGTTATAGACCTCCGTCGTCACAACACCATAAGGGTTCATGCAGAAGGTTCGTACTTCGTCTTCAAAGGATTTGGAGTGGTAAATCAGTTTGGATTCGTACAGGTCCTTGGTTAAAGGTTCCGCTATGGGAGCTGGCACTTCCACCCTCACGCCAATATCCACCTGATTATTAGAGATGGTCAACCCAAGCCTCTGGGCTTCTTCGACAAGCCAGTGAGCTCCCGCCCTTCCAGGGGCAATAATCACGTTGCTGGCCTCTATCTGATCGCCACTGCGAAGTTCGACACCGTGCGCTCGCCCGTTTCCTACGAGGATCCGAAGAGCCTCCACCTCCGTTCTTATTTCAACCTTCTTTTCATCGAGATAGCGACGAATCTCCTTTAATAATCGGACGCATCGATCGGTGCCCAGATGTCGGACGACCGCCGGAACGAGAACCAGATCCGCCATGACCGCCTGACGCTGAAATTCCTTTATGCGATCGACGTCGGTGCCGTGTCTCTCGGTTGCGCCACCAAACTTTTCATAAATAGAGTCGATGTAGGAAATGAGGGTGTCCAATTCTTCCAGGGGCACATATTCACTGAGCCAACCCCCCACCACCGTGGAGAGAATCAGTTTGCCGTCAGAAAAGGCGCCAGATCCACCCCAACCTGAATTGACGGAGTTTCTTCCTCTTTTTTGAAGATCTGAACCCTTTTCGACAAGTAGAACCTTTGCACTCTTTTCTTTGGAGAGCTCGATGGCGGCAAAAATTCCCGCCGGGCCAGCTCCGACGATGATCACATCATACTTCTTAGCCATGTCTTCTCCTATGTACCTACGAGGATTTCCGTAAATTGTTCAGGTATGAGTTAAGTGCGACGGAGATAGCCGCAGCCTTCTTTTCCTGCTTGAAGATGGTACTCAGTTTCTCCTGGAGAGACTTTTCCTCCGCGATTATCCTCTCCATCTCCTGATAAAGATGTTTCTGTTCCTCTATAAAATGTGTTGAGAGCTCTCCCCTCTGAAACAGTGGATCCACCATCACCGCTTTGTGAAAGGGGATATTCGTAGACACTCCGACAATAATATATTCATAAAGCGCTCTCTTCATTCTCTCAATCGCTTCCTTTCGATCCCGACCATGAACTATCAGTTTGGAGATCATGGGGTCATAGTAGGATGGGATAGTGTACATGGTGTGAACCCCGCTATCGACCCGTACTCCTACTCCACCCGGGGAGCGATAACCCCTGAGCCTACCGGCCGCCGGTTGAAAGTTGTTCATAGGATCCTCCGCGTTAATGCGGCACTCAATGGCCCAGCCGTTTATCTTTACATCTTCTTGTCGAAAACTTAGAGGTTCCCCGGAAGCGATACGAAGCTGCTCCTTAACTATATCAATCCCGGTCACCATCTCGGTCACAGGGTGCTCCACCTGAATGCGGGTGTTCATCTCCAGAAAGTAGAATTTTCCATGAGCGAAGATGAACTCGACTGTCCCGGCGTTCACATAGTTTATGGCTCGGGCCGCTCTCTCCGCTGCCTCGCCCATAGTGTTCCGAAGCTCTTCGGTTACGACCGGAGAGGGAGCCTCCTCGATCAGTTTTTGATGCCTTCTCTGTATTGAGCACTCACGCTCACCGAGGAAGACGGTGTTACCAAACTTGTCCGCCAGGATCTGAAACTCGATGTGGCGTGGCTCGGGGAGATACTTCTCTAAGAACACGCCTCCATCCCCAAAAGCGGAGCAAGCCAGATCTCGTGTGGTTTCGATAGCCTTCTCTAAATCCGCCTCTCTCACGACGACCCTCATGCCAATGCCACCGCCACCCCCAGCGGCCTTGACAATCACCGGGTAGCCGATCTTTTCGGCCACCTTCTTCGCCTTGGCGACGTCGGTGATCTCTTCGTCGGTTCCAGGAACAACCGGCACACCTGCCTCGCGCATAATCCGGCGTGCGACGATCTTATTCCCCATGAGCTCTATAGACTTGCTCGAAGGGCCGACAAACTGAATGCCCTCCTTCTCACAGGCATAGGCGAAGTTGGGATTCTCGGCCAGAAATCCGTAACCAGGGTGAACGCCGTCGCAGTTTGTCTCCTTAGCCAGCGCGATGATCTTTTTAATATTTAGATAACTCTCACTGGGCGGCGACTCACCGATGTAGAAGCTTTCGTCGGCATACTTGCCATGAAGAGCCTCCTTGTCAGCCTCAGAGTAGATGGCCACCGTCTCTATACCCAGTTCACGGCAGGCCCGCATCACCCTGATAGCAATCTCCCCTCGATTGGCTACCAGTACCTTTCTAAGCACAATTCCTCCACCATGCTCTCGCAATTACTCCACAACCAGTAGAACATCGCCTATGTCGACGATCTCACTCTCGAAGGTGAATATCTCCTTTACAGTGCCGGCGTGGTCCGTGTGAACTTCCGTCTGCATTTTCATCGCTTCTAGAATCAACACCACGTCGCCTTTGCTGACTTTGTCGCCCTCCTGAACCTTAAGTGAAAGCACCATCCCCTGCATCGGAGAAACAACTGCTCCCTTGGGAACCTCCGCTGGCCGCCTGGCTTTCTTCCCCGCAGCGGCCTCCTCAATCTCCGTTCCGACCGGGTTAACTCTTACGTGGAACTCCTCTCCGTCCACGTCAACCACAAACTCATTAGGTATATTTCCCGAAGCAGCCAGGGCGGGTGCCGCAGCGGGTTCCGGTGAGGAAAGAGGCTCCTCTTTCAGCTCCCCTTTTAAGAATTTGGGAGCCACGTTTGGATACAGAGCGTAGGTTACGAGATCCTCCTCCTTGTTCAGGATTCCCATTTCCTGCGCTTCCGCCCGAAGCTTATCAAGCTGAGGCTCAAGAACGTCTCCTGGGCGAGCCGTTATCGGTTTTTCGCCTCCGATGACCTTCTTCTGTACTTCCTTGTCGATGGGAGCCGGCGTGCGTCCATAAAAGCCCATACAGTAATCCTTCACTTCCTGGGTCACCTTTTTGTATCGCTCACCTGCTAAGACATTAAACACCGCCTGCGTTCCCACAATCTGACTGGTCGGTGTGACCAAAGGCGGATAGCCCAAATCCTTCCTCACCCGTGGCGTCTCCTCCAGAGCCTCCTGGTATCTATCCAGCGCTTTTTGCTCTTTTAGCTGGGCGTGGAGGTTAGAAAGCATTCCGCCTGGAATCTGATGAAGCAACACGGTAACATCGGGGCGCTCGGCCATCGGGCTGATCAAGCCGGCGTATTTCTCCCTCAACTGGAGGAAGTAGATGCCGATCTCAAGCAGGAGTTCCAAATCCAGCCCAGTGTCGTAGGGACCGTCTCTAAGAGATGCCACCATCCCCTCCGTCGGCGGCTGGGAAGTCCCCCAGCCCAGAGGGGACATGGCCGTGTCGATTATCTCCACACCCGCTTCACAAGCGGCAAAATAGCTCAAAGGACCCATACCGCTGGTGCAGTGGGTGTGGAGATCGATGGGAATTTTGATCTCCTGCTTTAGAGCTTTGATTAAGTCGTAGGCGGCCTGGGGAGAGATCAGCCCCGCCATGTCTTTAACGCACAGAGTGTCGCAACCGAGTGCCTCCAGCTCCTTCCCCATCTCAACGAATTTCTCGATGGTATGAACGGGACTGGTGGTGTAGCAGATAGCTCCCTGAACATGCTTTCCACAATCCTTGGCCACTTTGATGGCGAGTTCCATGTTGCGGATATCGTTCAAAGCGTCGAAGATACGAAATATGTCCACCCCGTTCTTTGCCGCCAGCTTCACAAAGGCTATTACCACGACGTCGGGAGAATTACGGTACCCTACGAGGTTTTGACCTCGGAGAAGCATCTGGGTAGGAGTGTTAGGAAGGTTCTCTTTCAGCAGGCGAATCCGCTCCCACGGATCCTCGTTAAGAAATCGAA
>JBAQMN010000209.1:0-3133 GCA_049302895.1 Actinomycetota bacterium
AAGTTTTCTCTCCCGTCTGCTGTATAATTCAATGTAGCCCTGAGATTAAGGGAGTTAATTGGAGACCGATCTAAAAAGCGGACCTAAAGGTCCGCCTGCCATAGGCAGGTCGACCTTTAGGTCGACTCTTGGAAGGGGGACTTATGGACTACAATCTTGTTTATGTTACGACCGCCAATCAAGAAGAGGCTCGAAGGATCGGGAGGACCCTGGTGGAGAAGCGCCTCGCTGCCTGCGTAAATATCATCCCGATCGTTCAGTCGATCTACTGGTGGAAGGGGAAGATATACGACGAGGAAGAGGCGCTGATGTTTGTAAAAACAACGAAGGAGCGGGTTGAAGAGGTCATAGCCGAGGTTAAGAAGCTTCACAGCTACGAGGTGCCGGCCATCGACGTTTTAGACATCTCCGCCGGCAACCCCGACTACTTGAACTGGATCTCTAAAGAAGTAAAGTAAAGCGTAATACGTAAAGCGTAATTACGAATTACCATTTACGCATTACGTTTCAGATGGGAGCTCTATGAAGAGGGCGATTGTTCATGTGGATATGGATGCCTTTTTTGCCGCCGTCGAAGAGCAGAGGCATCCCGAATACAGAGGTAAACCAGTGGTTGTTGGGGGTAGAGGCGACCCTCATGAGCGGGGCGTTGTCTCAACTGCAAACTACGAGGCGCGGAAGTTTGGTATTCATTCCGCCGTGCCTCTTCGGCTTGCCTATCGCAAGTGTCCCCAGTGTATCTTTCTTCCAGTGGATTTTGAGAAGTATATTGAGGTCTCCCGACGATTCAAGGCTATCTTAAGGGACTACGCTTCGCTCATGGAGTCCTGGGGTCTCGACGAAGCCTATTTGGACGTTACCGGCGCTGAACGAAGTGCCGTAGAAATCGCTATGGAGATAAAGGAGCGGATCAAAAAGGAGTTAGGCCTGACGTGTTCCGTAGGGGTCGCTCCGAATAAGCTTCTGGCGAAGATGGCTTCGTCTCTAAACAAACCGAATGGGTTGACGGTGTTAAAAAGTAGGGAGATCGGCAGGGTAATTGCTCTACTGCCCGTTTCAGCTTTGCTGTGGGTGGGTCCCAAAACCACTGCGCGTCTTAAAGATATGGGAATAGGCACCGTCGGAGAGTTACAAGAAGTCTCTATGGATAAACTCATTCAGACCTTCGGCCCGGCCGTTGGGCACATGCTCTACAATTCTTCGCGAGGAATCGATGAAAGTCCAGTTGTCCCTTTTCACGAAGCCAAATCCCTCGGCCATGAAACAACCTTTCAGGTGGATACAAAGGACATGAAGGTGATAAGGGGTGTTCTGTCCGAGTTCGCAAAATATTTGGCGGAAGATTTGAGGAAAGAGGGATTTAAAGGGAAAACAGTTACGGTTAAGATAAGATACAAGAATTTTTCGACTCACACTCACGTCCACTCACTACCCAGGGAAACAAGCTCTCAGATAAAGATATACGAGGCGGCTCTGGAAGCTCTCAAAAAATTCGAGTTTGAGAGAGAGGTCAGGCTGGTCGGGTTGAGGGTATCTAACCTGAGAAAGGCTATCAAAGAGTGAGTAGTTTCCTGTCCGCCGTCTATATTGGATTTGCCATGGGCCTGGCGGTGGCAGCAGTGCCCGGCCCCATAATTGTACTTATGATCGCCGAGACCCTACGGAAAGGGTACCTGGCTGGGCTCTCGGTGGTTCTCGGTCCCATCACCGTCGATGCACTGGTAATGATCCCTTTGGCGTTGATTCTCCAGCCGGCATTGGTGCTCAAGCCTGTTCAGATGGGCATCGGGCTGGCTGGAAGCGCCTTTTTGGTATTTCTTGGATTCAACACGATACGGCAAGCGCATGGTGAGCCGATGAAGCTCCCGGATGCGCAGGCAAATCCTAATAATCAGGGTATCTTCCTGAATTCTTACAGAAAAAGCCTGGTCGCGCACCTGCTGAACCCCTTCGGTTATGTTTTCTGGGCGACGGCGGGGAGCTCGTTCATAAAGCAAGCCATAAGCTCCGTTGGCTTGGCCGGAGCGGTTCTCTTCCCTTTGAGTTTCTGGCTGGGCGCTTTGGTTATTGAGGCAATCGCCCTCTTCTTCTCAGCAAAGGGAAAAGAGGTGTTGAGTTCGGCAGGTTACCAGACGGTCCTTTATGTTTGCGGGGTTATTCTGGTCGCCTTCGGGATACTCCTGGCCGTCCGAGTGCTGATTTAGTCTACGACCTGGAGGGCAATGGTGTATGGGGAGAGGTTTTATCGGGAGAGGATGTGGGCTAAGGGGCTGGTTTCTTTCCAGGTTGTGGTGAAGGAAACCGACCTCCACATCAGCGCTAATCAAAATCTAAAGGAGAAAGCTGAAGAAGCTCTTCAGAGGTGTCGACGCGATATCGAGGATTTTATCTCTTTACATCCTATCTTTGGAACCACTTTTGAGCCCTACAAAGTTCCTGATTCTGCGCCGTCGATTGTCAAAAGGATGGCCGCGTCAGGGCAGATGGCGGGGGTGGGACCGATGGCGGCGGTTGCCGGCGCCATCGCCGAATACGTGGGCAAGGATTTGCTGAACCACGTAAGCGAGATTGTGGTCGAAAACGGAGGCGATATCTTTATTAAGACCGCCGAGCCGCGGAAGATAGGCATCTTTGCTGGAAAATCTGCTTTAAGTGAAAAGGTTGCGCTGACTGTTTATCCTGAGCAAACACCTCTTGGTGTCTGCACCTCTTCTGGAACCGTTGGGCCGTCGGTTAGTTTCGGTAAGGCCGACGCGGTGGTAATTCTCTCTCCAAATACCAGCCTGGCCGACGCCGCCGCCACAGCCGTGGGGAACATTGTTCAGACCGAGGAGGATATTAAGAAGGATATCACCAGAGCGCGGGAAATTTCCGGAGTCATCGGAGTGGTTATCATCAAAGGCACAAAAATTGGAATCTGGGGAAATGTTCAGATCGCTCCGTTCTGAGTTTATTCCTACTATAATATTATATACATAGTGTTTACATAGAAGGATGGACATATCCAAGATGAAGGATGTCGAGAAGAGAATAAGAGAGTTGCGCGACCTGATCAACTATCACAATTACAGATACTATGTTCTCGATTCGCCGGAGATATCCGATGCCGAGTACGACGAGCTAATGCGTGAGC
>JBAQMN010000210.1:0-3449 GCA_049302895.1 Actinomycetota bacterium
TCTGAAAGGGAATCAACTAACTAAGAACTAAGAACTGTTGAAATTAGTTAGTTCGTAGTCTTTAGTTCGTAGTTCGTAGACGAACTAAGAACGAATAACTAAGAACTGAAAGGGAGGTATTATGACCGTGATCGGAATTTTCTTGTTGATTGTTGTTGCTATCGTTGTGATCATCGCCTTTGGGATGATCGGAATCTATAACAGCTTGGTAAAAGGAAGAAACCGAGTGGACGAGGCGGAAGCCGACATCGATGTTCAGCTCAAGCGCCGCTACGACCTGATTCCCAATCTGGTCGAGACGGTTAAAGGCTACGCCGCCCACGAGCGAGGTGTCTTCGAGAAGGTTACAGAGGCGCGGGCGTCGGCCATGGGAGGCGGCACGATGAGGGAGAAGGCCGGCAAAGAGAACATGCTGACTGATGCTCTGAAAACACTGTTCGCAGTGGCAGAGAACTACCCTGATCTTAAAGCAAATCAGAATTTCCTGGCTCTTCAGGAGGAGCTAACCGACACGGAAAACAAAATCGAAGCGGCCAGGCGATTCTTTAATGGCCTCGTTCGGGATTTCAACATCAAGATCCAGGTTTTTCCCAACACTCTGGTTGCCGGGATGCTCGGTTTCACCTCCCGAGAGATGTTTGAGATCGAGGAGGCGGAGGAGAGAGAACCCGTCGAGGTCAAATTCTAAGGTATGTACACACAGATCGATTCCAATAAGAGAAGAACTGTCATCCTCATTGGCATATTCCTGATTTTTATCATCGGATTAGGTTGGGTTTTTAGCCGGGCTCTGAACAATCCCTTTATCGTTCCCATTGCGGTCATCGTAGCTATCCTGATGAGCTGGGCAAGCTATTGGTACAGCGACAAAATCACGCTGGCCATGAGCAGGGCCCAGGAAATATCTGAGGACGATGCTCCGAAGCTCTACCACATTGTGGAGAATCTGGCTATAACGGCAGGCTTGCCAAAACCGAGGGTTTATATCATAAATGATCCTGCTCCCAATGCCTTTGCCACGGGCCGCGACCCCAACCACGCGGCTGTTGCTGTAACCACCGGTCTTTTGGAGAAACTAAACAAAACGGAGCTCGAGGGTGTGATCGCCCACGAGATGTCTCACATCGGAAACTACGATATCCGGCTGATGACGATAATAGTCACTCTGGTTGGAATAGTCGCTTTGATGTCTGACTTCTTCATTCGCTGGACCTGGTTCGGGGCAGGTGATAGGGAAGAGAGAGGGGGAGGCGGTCAACTCCAACTAATCCTTTTAGTGATCGGGATCGTCCTGGCAATTCTCTCACCATTTATTGCCATGCTCATCCAACTGGCTCTCTCCCGACGAAGGGAGTATCTCGCCGATGCCACCGGGGCTCTGCTCACCAGGTATCCGGAGGGTCTGGCTTCCGCGCTGGAGAAGATCGCTTTAGACCCTAACCCTCTCAGGGTGGCTAACAAAGCCACCGCTCATCTCTACATCACGAATCCGCTGAAGGAGCACGGTGGCTTGCTGAACAAACTCTTTAGCACCCATCCACCAGCAGAAGAGCGCATCGCCCGCCTCCGTTCCATGATCACTTAGAATAAGTAGGGCATTCATGACGCTCTGGCCTCTTGGTGTCATTGCGAGTCATCTAGTTGCCTCATCAAAAATGTATTCGAAATTCCTTTCTTTTCCTTCTTTTGAGAGCTAATTGGACGATGGCTCTTAAGTAAAGAGCTTTTTACAGAATTTTAGGGACTCAATTCGCCTTCGCCTGATATAATGATAAATATGAGAATAGGCATTGATGCTCGCGATGTTCTCCGCAAGCCGACTGGAATAGCTGTTTATACCACCTCTTTGATTCAGGGTCTGGCTCGTCAGGATAGAGAGAATGAATATCTTCTTTATCTTGACAATCATTACGATCCTGCGGTTGAGCACAGCAATATAGTTCGGCAGAACAATTTTTGCTGGAAGGTTCTAAAGGTTTCTCCTTCTCTGTGGAAACAGATTTCGCTTCCTTACAATCTTAAGTTGGATCGAGTCGATCTTTTCCATTCAACTACTTCTACCTTACCTTTAGTAAGGCCTTGCCGAACTGTAGTGACTTTTTGTGATCTTTTCCACGAGATTAATCCAGAATGGGTGCCACCAAACGTTCGAACTAGACTCCATCGGCTTTATAAATTTGCTGCTCAACACGCAACTCTAGTTATTGCTATCTCCGAAAACACAAAGCGCGATTTAATGAAAATTTATGGCATTAAAGAGCAGAAAATAAAAGTTATTTACCCGGGTAAATCAGACTTATTCCGGCCTGTTAAAGATGTAACCTTAATTGAAGAGTTGAGGAGAAGACTGAAGATTAGAGATAGATTTCTTCTTCACGTAGGAGCGCTAGCTTACTGGCGGAATATCCCTAATCTGCTGAAAGCTTTTGCTATTCTTAAGAAGCAGAAAGTTCCTCACCAGCTTGTTTTGGTCGGTCGTTCTTTCTGGTCCTTTGATTTGAATCGGCTTCTGGCAGAGCTGGATTTAGAAGGGGAGGTCATTAATTTAGGTTATCTTTCCACAGATGAGCTTGTTCTACTTTACAATGGAGCAGAGGCTTTGGTTTTTCCCTCATTATATGAGGGTTTTGGCATCCCGGTTCTAGAAGCGATGTCTTGCCGGACTCCTGTGGTAGCTTCCTGTGTGGCTTCTCTACCTGAAGTGGTCGGGGAGGCTGCTTTATTAATTGATCCATACGATGTTGAAAGTATTGCAGATGGGATGGCGAGAGTGATAAGGGATAAGTCGTTATGCAGAGAATTGGTTGAGAAGGGGATGAAGCGAGCGAAGCTTTTTTCTTGGGATAAAATGGCTCAGCAGGTGGGGCAGGCATATAAGGAAGCAGTTAGCTGTTAGCTTGATGATCTTGCTCTTAAGAATTGCCAGAGGAAGGCTCTAGCTATAAAATTATATCTAGGTTAATAGAGTGAGATTACCGCATTTCTGGCTTGCTTATTAGTTTGCTGGTTGGCGTGGGGGCCCATAGCTCAGTTGGTTAGAGCAGCGGACTCATAATCCGCGTGTCGCAGGTTCGAATCCTGCTGGGCCCACCAAGTTCAGAGGCTATTCGGTGGGTGCTGTAATCGCCCGCCGTTGTCTTCTGTCTAACATCCGTCTAACACGCGGGAACCATTAAGACTGCCAACCGGCGATCTTGCTAGCAAAAATGCCCCCAGGCTACTGTTATCTTATTAGTCTTATCTATTAGGTCCTTTAATTTTTTACTCTTCTTGCTGCCCACCGGATAAGCCCCAAAGCATTACCAGAACAACCAGGATTAACCAGGTCAAGAGATTTGGCTTAAGCCTAGAAATTGTATGTCTCAAGCACCAAAGCCTGCCACAGTCAACCAGGACCAACGGGTAGAACAATATTATTTACTAAGAAATCCGTCAGCTTTCCCAAATGG